>CAMWTF010000096.1 GCA_947177105.1 uncultured Lachnospiraceae bacterium
AGTTCCGCATGCTCCCTTCCACCGCTCATTCCCGGTGATGAATATCCGGCCGCTTTAGGCGTCCGGACATCCATCAGCGCGCTGTACGGGATCATGCTGTTAAGTTCCGCATGCTCCCTTCCACCGCTCATTCCCGGTGATGAATATCCGGCCGCTTCAGGCGTCCGGACATCCATCAGCGCGCTGTACGGGATCATGCTGTTTTGTTGGTCTTGGACCTTCGGTTCCGCATCTAATTCTGTGTCTGCTCCGCCAAAATTTCCCGGATCAGCGTCCTCTCGTCCATAGGATATTTTACCCCCTTGATCTCCTGGTAATCCTCATGCCCCTTACCGGCCAGTATGATGATGTCACCCTCCTGCCCGTGGCCGATGGCATAACGGATGGCCTCCTTGCGGTCAATAATCTCCACATAGGCCCCTTCGGTTCGGGTTATGCCGGTCTTGATATCATTGATAATATCCTGGGGTTCCTCGAACCGGGGATTGTCGGAGGTGATAATGGTCAGATCCGCCAGTCTGCCGCTGACCTCACCCATCTCATAGCGGCGCTGTCTGGAGCGGTTGCCGCCGCAGCCGAACAGACACACCAGCCGATTGGGCGCATACTCCCGCAGGCTGGTCAGCAGGCTCTCCAGCGCCATGGCATTGTGGGCATAATCGATCAACAACGTAAAATGTTCCGAGACTTTTACCATCTCTATACGGCCCTTGACACGCACCGCCAAAAGCGCCCTCTTGATATCGTCCTCCCGCACATTAAAATGCCTGCATATAGCGATGGCGGTCAGCGCATTGTAGACGCTGAAACGCCCCGGTGTAGGCACTTCCACGTCAAAATCCATCAGCCCTTCCACCCGGAAAGCCACACCCAGTTCTCCCGGTTTCCTGACCAGCCGCACATTCTCGGCCCGCAGGTCGTTGTTTTCCCCGATGCCGTACCGCTCCACCTGGCAGGTATGTCCTTTCAGCACCGCGTCCACATGAGAGTCGTCACCGTTGACAATGCCCACCCGGCACTGCCGAAACAACAGACTCTTGCAGTGCAGATATTCCTCGAAGCTGGCGTGCTCGTTGGGGCCTATATGATCCGTTTCCAGATTGGTGAATATCCCCAGGTCAAACACAAAGCCCTGGGTGCGGTGGAGCATCAGTCCCTGGGAGGACACCTCCATGACCACCGCGTCCATGCCCGCCTCCACCATTCTGGCAAAATATTCCTGCAACTCGTAGGATTCCGGCGTGGTATTGCCTGCGTGGATGCGCTCCCTGCCGATGATCACCTCAATGGTGCCCACCAGTCCCACCTTGTAACCCGCATTTTCCAGAATGGATTTCACCATGTAGGTGGTGGTGGTCTTTCCCTTGGTGCCGGTGACGCCGATAATCCGCATTTTCTCCGCCGGATAGCCAAAATATGCCGCAGAGATAAAGGCCATGGCATACCGGGTGTCAGGCACCTTGAGCACAGTCACATCCCTTCCGGCCACCTCAGGCACCTCCTTAGACACCACCAGCACCCTGGCCCCTTTCTCCACAACCTCCGCCGCAAAATCATGTCCGTCAAAATTGGCGCCCGCAATACAGATAAACAGGCAGCCCTCCGTTATTTTCCGGGAATCATACACCACCTGGCCCACTTCCAGGTCCATGCTGCCCTGTATACATTCGTAGTCCAACTTACACAACAAATCTGTCAGTTTCATGGCACATCTCCTTCTCTCCCCACCGGGAGTCTTTCTATCTATTACTATAAATGACAGCAACCTATATGTAAATGATTTTTTACCAAATTTTCCTCTGCGCTCCATAGCAAAAAGAAATAGCAAAGGCTCCGGTATCGCTACCGAAGCCTCCGCTATTTCTTATGAGGGGGGGAGATAGTGAGTTCATCAACTATCTGATATATACTATACCCAGAAATTGTGTTCAAAATGTGTCTATTTCATTAGAAAAGAATAAAATGAACCTAAACAAAATAGAAATTCTGGATGGTCAGCTGCAATTCTTCCCGGCCCCTGTAACGGTTGATCCCCAGCTGATACGCGATTCCCATCTCATAGCAGCCGCCCTCGTTAAAAAGCCGCCGGGCGCTGCCCGGACCGTGCTTTTCCTCCAGGCGGCAGCAAAATTCCTCCAGATCCCCAAAAAACAAAAGTTCCTGACGCCTGCTGTCCGCCTCCACCGTAAAACGGGCAAAATTCTGCTTGGCACCGATGCGTCTCCCCCTGATCAAGTACACTCCCTTCTGGGCAAAGAGAGGCTTGGGATTCCCTGTGCCATAGGGTTCCAGCTTTTCCAGTTCCTTGGCCAGTTCCATGCTGGCATAACTAAACGGCATGGGCACATCAATATGTACCAGGGGCGCAAAGTCCTCCCGGGTCAGGCCACAGCCTAAATTCAGCGCCTGTCGCAGAGGCTCCACATCCTCCTCCCGCATGGACAGCCCCGCCGCCATCTTATGACCGCCAAATTTGGTAAAATACTGTTTCACCCGGCTCATGGCCTCATACATGTGATAAGCCTCAATGGACCGCCCGGAGCCTTTGACGCCCTCTTCCCCTTTGGTCAGCACAAAGACCGGGTGATGGTATCTCTCCTTGACTCTGCCAGCAATAATGCCCGCCAGGCTTTCATGGACTTCGGGCATATACAGCACTATCACGGGATCGGGATCCCCCCCCGCCGCCTCCAGCTGGCGCACCGCCTGCTCCACTCCCTGAAGCGTCATATTTTTCCGGCTGTCGTTCAGTTCCTTTAACTCTCTGGCGGCAGTCATGGCCGATACCTTATCCTGGCTCTCCAGTAGCTGAAGCGCCCGCCGGGCCGTATCCAGCCTCCCGGTGGCATTGAGACAGGGCCCCAGCACAAATCCCAGATGGTAGGCGGACACCGCCGCCGGATCCAGTCCGTTGACCTCCAGCAGAGCCTGCAGCCCAGGGTTTTCACAGACAGCAAAGCGTTTCAGCCCCTCCTGCACAAGAATCCTGTTCTCGTCCTTCAGTTCCATCACATCGCAAACCGTGGCCATGGCGGCAAAGGGCAGCAGCGCCTCCAGAAGCTTTTCAAGCCCTCCATATACCATTCTCTCCCCCAGGGCCTGCACCAGCTTATAGGCCACCACCGCCCCGCAGATTCCCGGCCAGGGATAGCCGCAGCCCTCCTGTTTGGGATCGATCACTGCCTCCGCCTGGGGCAGCTGCTGGATCTTCTGGCCTTTGTCTTCCACAAAAGGCACCTCATGGTGATCCGTCACCACCACCTGCATCCCCAGCTTTCTTGCCAGCGCAATCTGGGCCTGGGCCGCAATGCCGTTGTCACAGGTGACAATGAGGCCGATGCCGTCGCTGTGGGCCTCTTCGATCAGAGTGTCATTCAGTCCGTACCCGTCCCGGATCCGATGGGGAATAGCGGTGTCCACCGTAGCCCCCATCTCCCGCAGGGATCTGGTCAGGATGTAGGAGGAGCATACGCCGGCCACGTCATAGTCCCCGATGACCCGGATTTTCATGCCCAGTCCCAGGTCCTTCTGAATCAGGGCAACAGCCTGTTCCATCCCTTTTAAAAGCCATGGGCTGTAACAGTCCGCCAGCGTCCCGCCCAAAAACTTCTCCACCTCCTCCAGCTCCGTGATATCCCGGTTGCGGATAATTCTGGCCAGCACCGGGCTGATGCCGAAACGCTTTGCCCATCCCTCAAAATCCGCCTTTTTGGCGGCTACCATCCATTTTTCCATCTTTTCTCCATTTCTTCATAGTTGACGCATGAATTGGAGCAAACGCAAAAAGCCTATGCTATTGCACCATTTCGCAACGTATGGCGTAATAGTCTGCCTCTACATCTGCATGATTCAACAGCCAGTGAAACCACTGCATACCAAGCATAGAATTTCTTCGATTTACCAATACCATTCCCTCTCTGCATACAACTTCTCGCATCGTGTAACCATATTTTTAATTATAGCAAGATTTACGAAATTAACAACACTTTTCGTATTGTTACGCAATAGAACACCCGTCCGATTAACAGAAAAACAGACGGGCACTTTTTCGTCAAACCTTTTTCGCAGCCTGCCTTCCTCAAAGGCGGGGAGATGGACAATGACACAAGAATCTGCTATACTTATCTTCACGACATTGCTGTGCATTACAAAAAATTTGTGAGAAAACGGAGGGAAAAAATGATAGATACTTTTTTAGCTTGTATGAAAGAGAAGGGCTGGGTTATTGAATTATACGAAACAAAGAGAGATTATCTTCCAGAAGAAATCGTAAACAGATATAAGAATATACCAGCACCGTGGAGAGAATTTATAGGCACCGTCAAGGAAATGATGTGCCCTGATGAAACAGAATGGTTTTTATGTGTGGACGATTTTGATTGGCGGGTACACACAGCATGGCAGTGGAATGAATGGGAATTGATTAGTCTGAAAAGTGCTGATGGCGATGACGAATGGAAAAATAGAATTATAGACTTTTGGAATACTCATCTTCCTATTTTTCTATCTGTAAAAGATGGATACGCTTACTATGCTATCTCTATGAAAGATGGCTCTATAGTACGGGGCGCTGAACCTGAATTTGAGGAATGTGAATTGGTGGCAGTTTCATTTACTGACTTTTTAGAAAAACTAATGACCGGCAATTAGTAATTAGAGAAAACGAACTTACCTAAACCCCAGCCGCCAACGGAAACGGCATATAAAAAGAACTGCTCTCTTAGGAAAGCAGTCCTTTTTCTTACCTTAACATATCTACTTGTTACATGACATTCCTGACTTCCCGCAAAGAGTTTTCTCTCTCAACACTTGGAAACAAACTACCTGCCGCTTCCTGCCTTGGGCGGAAACTTTTTGCGCAGCACGAACCACATGGGGCCTGCCAGGCAGATGGAGGAATAGGTACCGCACAGGATACCCACCATCAGGGGCAACGCAAAGTCGCGAATGCTGGTCACACCCAGGATATACAGCACCGCCACCATGATAAAAGTGGTCAGGGACGTAAAGATGCTTCGGGAGAGGGTCTGGGTGATACTCTTATTCAATACCTCCTCCAGGCTTTCCTTTTTGCCCGTCTCTACCATATTCTCACGCACACGGTCAAAAATGACGATGGTGGCATTGATGGAATAACCCACGATGGTCAGCATACAGGCGATAAAGGTATTGCTGACGGACACCCGCGCCACAGCGTAGAAAGCCAGCACCACCAGCACATCGTGGAGCAGGGCCAGCACACCCGATGCGCCAAAGCGGATATCACTGAAGCGGATACGGATATAGATCAACATACAGACAATAGCCACCACCACTGCCAGAATTGTATCCCTGGTCATCTCATCGCTGATAGTGGAACTGATAGTCTCGGAAACGATCTCCGCCTCCTCTACGCCAAAGCGCTCCATGAACATCTGGTTCAATGCTTCCCTCTGCTCCATATTCAGGGAATCCGATTTGAAGATGACCTCGTTGCTGTCCTGCACAGTCTGTATCTGCACACCGCTGCCGGTAATCTCCTCCACATAGGGAACGATCTCGCTGTTGATCTGCTCCAGGGTTCTGCCTTCCGCAAAGGTCACTGTGGTAGCCGTACCACCCTTAAACTCCAGACTCAGGTTCAGCGCGTCATCGCCCATTCCCACATGGACACCCATCACCACAAAGCCCGCCAGAATCAGCGCAGCAGATACGCCGAAGAAAATCTTTCTGTGCTTCAAAACGTCCAATGCCTTGTGTTCCTTGCCGATTCCGTACCACTTAGCGTCCTTGAGGCCCAGAGTATAAAGGGCGCTCATGATCAGTCTGGTCAGTACCAGAGCCGTGAACATAGACAACACAATACCCAGTGCCAGCGTCTGAGCGAAGCCCTTCACCGTGCCGGGGCCCAGGATCCACAGCACCGCCGCCGCAATCAGCGTGGTGATATTGCCGTCCACAATGGCGGACAGGGCCTTGTCAAAACCGATCTTCATGGCACTCTTGACGGTTTTGCCGGTGGCCAGCTCCTCCCGGATACGGGCAAAGATAATCACATTGGCGTCCACCGCCATACCGATGGAAAGGATAATGCCCGCAATGCCAGACAGCGTCAGGGTCATGTCAAAGCCGTTCAGCAAAAGAACGATCAGCGCTACATACATCCCCAGCCCCAAAGAGGACGCCAGACCGGAGATAAAGTACACGGCGATCATAAACACAATCACGATCACCAGGCCGATGGCGCCGGCCTGCAGGCTTGTCTCAATGGCGTCCACACCCAACTGGGCGCCCACCACCTTAGAATGCAGTTCCTCCAGTTCCAGGCTCAGGCCGCCGATCCGGATGGTGGAAGCCAGCCTCTCCGCCTCCTCAAAATTCCTGGAGCCGCTGATCTGAGCGCTGCCGTCGGTAATAACGGCGCTTACAGTGGGCACACTGACAAAATTCCCGTCATAGTAGATAGCGATGGACTTGCTGTTCACACCGCCATTATAAGCCTCCCGTGTGGCCTCCTCAAATTTGGCGGTGCCCTCCGGTGTCAGTGTCAGCAGCACCACGATCTGCTGGTTCTGCATACTGTCCGAGCGGGTGGCCGCAGAGGCATCCGCCACGTCCGTGCCTTCCAGCACCACGCCGCCGTCAGCCATGATCTCCTCCAGACTGCGGTTTAAGCTGTGTACATATTCATAGCCGCCATCCGCCCCCATGACAAGCTGAGTGGTATAGTTATCCAAGCCGTCGGAGCCTGTCTGCTTAATGAAATACAGGGCGCCGGGCCGTCCCAGTTCCTGCAGTATGGCGTTGGCGTCAGACACGCCGGGGATCTCGATATTGATCCTGTCCGCCCCCTCTTGATACACCACGGCCTCCGTGCTGTAATTCCACACACGCTGCTGCAGCTTGGAGATGGTATCCGCCATATCTGTGGAACTGGGCTCCTCCTCACCCACCACCTGGTAGGTGATGCTGACGCCTCCCGCCAGATCCAGACCCAGCTTGATATCCGACGCGCTGCCCTTGCCGCTGGCATCCACCCCTGCGAAATCCACATAGGTGATACCTGCCAAAGCCAGCAGCATCACGATCAAAATGATGATTGCCTTGCTTTTGGTCATGTTTTTAATCACGTTACTCTTCCTCTTTTCTGCATATTGCAGATATGGTCTGCAATATTGCGTTAATACGTACTTGAAAGCGCTGCTTTCAACATTCCTCCATATCACTTTCTGCCGCTTTTATCATAATGGCGCATTCCACACGTTTCCTCTGCAGTTCACAGCCGATGTCATACGCGCCGTTGATATCCCCGCTGAAATTGTAGGCGTTGGCCGCACAGCCGCCGCTGCAATAGAACTTGGCAAAACATTTCCTGCACTTGTCCTTGGCGTAGACATTGCAGCATTTGAACTCATCCCTGACAGCGGTGTTGGTGATGCCCTCATCCACATTGCCCAGCAGAAACTTCTCCTGACCCACGAACTGATGACAGGGATAAAAATCTCCCCAGGGGGTCACCGCCAGGTATTCCGTGCCGGAACCGCAGCCCGACAGACGTTTGGCCACACAGGGCCCGCCCTCCAGATCTATCATAAAATGGAAGAAGTTGAACCCTCTCCCCTCTCTCCTGCGCTGAATGATCTCCTGTGCCAGCTTATCATACTCCTCCAGCAGCCGGGGCAGATCCTCCTTGCCTATGGCATAATCGTCCTGAGGCTGCGCCACCACCGGCTCCACCGAAATCTGCTTAAAGCCCAGGTCCGCCAGATGCTTCACGTCCTCCGAAAAATCCAGGTTAAAGTGGGTAAAAGTACCTCTGACATAGTAGTTCATCTGATTCCTAGTCTCCGCCACCTTCTGGAACTTGGGCACGATCAGATCATAGCTGCCCTGCCCCTTCCGGAAGGGACGCATCCTGTCATGTACTTCCCTGCGGCCGTCGATGCTGCACACCACATTGGCCATCTCCCGGTTGGCAAATTCCAGCACCTCGTCATCCAGCAGTACGCCGTTAGTGGTCAGAGTAAAGCGAAACTTCTTATTATGAGGTTC
>CAMWTF010000097.1 GCA_947177105.1 uncultured Lachnospiraceae bacterium
GCCTTTGCATATCTCCCAAATCCTATCCCGACAGAGAGACTTTCAATCAGGCATTTACAAAGCAGATGATAGAACTTGCCCCGGATATCGTGGTGCTGGCGGGTTTTTTGGTGAGGATTCCGCCCCAGATGGTACATGCGTTCAGCAACCGGATCGTCAACATCCATCCGTCTCTGATTCCCTCCTTCTGCGGCGTGGGCTATTACGGGCTGAAGGTGCATGAGAAGGTTTTGGAGCGGGGAGTCAAAGTCACCGGCGCCACCGTGCATTTTGTCAATGAGGGCATGGACGAGGGTCCCATCATTGCTCAGAAACCGGTGATGATAGAGCAGGGGGATACTCCGGAGGTTCTGCAGAGGCGGGTCATGGAGCAGGCAGAGTGGATACTGCTGCCCCAGGCCATCGACGATATCGCCAATGGCAGGCTGGAGATACGGGAGGATCATGTATATAAGCGTTAGCGCGCAGGCTAATGCATATACTGCGGATTGTCAGACGGGTATACTCTGAGACATCGCAGCCAAAAAGGATATAGATGCCCGCGGAAACGGGCGGAGGGGAGCAGTGAGAGATGAAGGTATTGATTGTAGGCGGCGGCGGCAGAGAACATGCCATAGCGGTCAGCATGAAAAAGAGCAGGAGAGTGGAACAGATTTACTGTGTGCCCGGCAATGCGGGCATTGCCGGGATTGCGGAGTGCAACCCTTCCATCGGCGTGATGGAATTTGACAAAATCATATCCTACGCAAGAGAAAAGGCGGTGGATCTGGTGTTTGTGGCGCCGGATGACCCTTTGGTGGGCGGATTGGTAGATGCGCTGCAAGCGGCAGGCTTTAGGACCTTTGGCCCGGATCAGAAGGCGGCGGTTCTGGAGGGCAGCAAGGCGTTTTCCAAGGATCTGATGAAAAAATATCATATTCCTACGGCGGCTTATGAGACCTTCGATGCTTCTGAGGAGGCGCTCCGCTATCTGGAGACGGCCAGGATGCCTATCGTACTGAAGGCAGACGGGCTGGCGCTGGGCAAGGGTGTGCTGATCTGCAACACGTTGGAGGAGGCCCGGGCAGGCGTGAAGGAGATTATGGAGGATAAACATTTCGGCAGCGCGGGCAACCGTATGGTGGTGGAAGAGTTTATGACGGGCCGGGAGGTGTCAGTGTTGTCCTTTGTGGACGGCAGAACCATCAAACCCATGACCTCTGCCCAGGATCATAAGAGGGCCAAGGACGGGGATCAGGGGCTGAACACCGGCGGCATGGGCAATTTTTCTCCCAGCCCCTTCTATACGGAAGAGGTGGATGCATTTTGTAAAAAGTATATCTATCAGCCCACGGTGGATGCTATGGCGGCGGAGGGCCGACCTTTTAAGGGCGTAATCTTCTTCGGGCTGATGTTGACGCCGGAAGGTCCCAAGGTATTGGAGTACAATGCCCGCTTCGGGGATCCGGAGGCTCAGGTGGTGTTGTGCCGGATGAAAAATGACATTATGGATGTGGTGGATGCCTGCATTTAAGGCACCCTGGATCATGTGGATCTTTAGTTTGATGACAATGCTTCGGGATGTTTTGTGGTGGCATCTGACGTGTATCACTTATCTTATGAGAAGGGGTATGAGATACAGGGACTGGAGAATTTCGAGGGAAAAGAGGATTATTACTGTTTCCACGCTGGAAGTAAGTTTGATGAGCAGGGCCGGGTGGTGACAAACGGCGGCCGGGTGCTGGGCGTGACGGCAAAAGGGGCAACTCTGAAGGAGGCAAGGGCAAAAGCTTATGAGGCCACGGAGTGGGTCAGTTTTGACAATAAATATATGCGGCACGATATAGGTAAAGCAATAGATGAAATATGAGTTATGCATGATCTGCAATAGGCAAGGGGTATTAATGCAATATCGCAGATTATGGTCTGTGGTATGCAGGAAAGAGGTATAGACATGGATTTCTTTGAAAATGACAAATACCATGTGCCGAATATCTGCGAAGAATGCGGCGGCGAGTTGATCTATAAGGGCGTCGGCGAATACCAATGTGAGCAGTGTAAAGCCGTGGTTTATGACGATTACGGAAAGGTGAGACTCTATGTGGAGCAGCATCCGGGCGCCACGATATCAGATACAGAGGCCGCCACAGGTGTGCCTCACAAGGTGATACGGCAGTTGCTGCGGGAGGAGCGGCTGGAGGTTGCGCAAAATTCCCGTAGCTTTTTAAGCTGTCGGGGATGCGGCATACAGATACGCAGCGGTGACTTCTGTCCCCAATGTGCGGCAAAACAGCCAAAGACTGAGGATCCCAGACTTAAAAATTTGAAGAAAGACATGATGGGTGTGGGTATGAACGATGTTTCCACGCAAGAGGGGGCCAAGAGATTTACGCGGAACCAATAAAGAACAGTACTTCCCGTAAAACTGAACGATATATGGACGCCGCAGCGGCCAGATATCGTTCACCGGGATTGTGGGTCTTACGGGAATATACGGAACTTCAATAAAGAACAGTATATTCCCGTAAGACGCACTGAACGATATATGGACGCTGTAGCGGCCAGATATCGTTCACCGGGATTGTGGGTCTTATGGGAATATACGGAACTTCAATAAGGAAGGGTTGCATATGAGAGAGACAGCAAAAACACGTATACAGCTAAAGGCCATGGCGCTGACCATGGCAACGATGATGATGATAGTGCTGGTATTTGGTCTGACAACGATCATCAGTCATGCGGAGGATGCGCGGGTGACTGCCAGTTCCGTGGTTATTCGGGCAGGTGCAGATACCAACACTGAGATGATTGGGGGCGCCCTGCAGGGGGAGCTGTTGTCCATCACTGGAGAGACCGTCGGGGCGGACGGCAAGACTTGGTATCAGGTCACTTTTGCCATTGACGGCACCACCAAAACAGGATATGTTCGTCATGATCTGGTGGAAAAAGTCGGTGGCGGCACTGCCACTACCCCGACTACCACCACGCCGACTACCACCCCTCCGGCCAGGACTCCCGCCAGAGATGTGGTTGCAGTTTTACCGATAACCGACAAGTTTACTGCAGCGTCGGTGAATGTGCGCTCTAATGCCTCCACCTCCGGAACGATTGTGGGTGGTGTGCAAAAGGATGTGGTTCTGACGGTGGTGGGCACGGCGCAGGACAGCACCGGCAAGACTTGGTATCAGGTAAACTTTACCAATGCCAGCGGACAGGTTGTAGGCTTTGTGAGAGAGGATTTTGTCACATTGGAGGGCGAGCTTGTACCGGCGGATCAGATTCCTGCTGAACCGGATCCTCCTGTAGTTACCGATCCTGTGGAACCCGTGGAACCTGTGGCCACACCGGAACCGGAGAGAAAGGATTATGAGACCCAGCTGTATGAAAATGAATGGAATCTTTTGGACTATACAGTGGAAGGGGGTAGAAGATATGTGATTTCGGAGCTGTTTGGCTCCATTGACAAGTATAAAAAGGAGGCCGAAGACAGTGCGGCCAAGCTAAAATCCACTAAGCTTATCATGATTATTCTGGTGGTCGCCGTGATTTTGCTGGCCCTTACGGCCACACTGTTGTTCTTTAAAATCAGGGATATGATGGATGCCGCTTACTTTGAGGAAGTGGAGAAAGAGACAGTCCGCAAGAGACAGGGACAGAGAAGCACAGGGAAGGCCAGTATGCCCACGGTGGGAGATGGATCAAAGTCTGCGGGCGGCGGTCAGGCCAGGTCTTCTGCCAATGGACAGGCAAGACCGGCAGGCAGTGGTCAAAGATCTGCGGGAAACGGACAGGCAAGACCAGCGGGAAACGGCCAGCAGGGCAGGCCGGCGGGCAGTGGTCAGGCAAAGCCGGCAGGCAGTGGTCAGGCAAGGCCCTCCGCCAACAGCCAGGGGAGATCAGCAGGCAGCGGTCAGCAGGCTAAACCGGCGGGCGGTCAGGGAAGACCTGCCCAGCAGGCCGCCAGACCCGCGGCGCGTCAACAGGAAAGACCGGTTTCCCGGGAAAGCCAGAATGCGTCCGGACAGCCCAAGAACTTCCTGGCGGATGACGATGAATTTGACTTTGAGTACTTGAACTGGGACGGCGAGGAAGAGAATTAAGCAGACTGCTAAGGAGAAGCGGGAGGAACCCATGAAAGAGGGTTCCTCCTCCGTTTTATTAAATCCTTATTAAATTTTTTCCTGCACTTTGCAAAATGCGGCGGGTGTGGTACAATGAGCAAAATACTCCGTATTTAGCTCTCCTGAACGAAGAGTGCGCCAGAGCGCACGAAGTCAGGGAATAATGAGCAAAATACTCCGTATTTAGCTCTCCTGAACGAAGAGTGCGCGGAGCGCACGAAGTCAAGGAATAATGAGCAAAATACTTTAGGGTAAAACGTGTAATAGGATAAACTTAAATAAAAGGTGTGTGGCATATGGTGATAGAAGTTGACTTTAACAGTGATGAAGCACTGTATCTACAGCTGCGCAATCAGATTATCATGGGGATCGCAACCGCCCAGTTCAGGGAGGGGGATTCTCTGCCCAGTGTTCGTCAGCTGGCAGAACTGGTGGGAATCAATATGCACACCGTCAACAAGGCTTATACTGTGCTGAAGCAGGAGGGCTTTGTGAAGGTGGACAGACGCAAGGGGGCAGTCATTGCCATTGATGTGGACAAACTGCGCACCATTGCGGAATTAAGAAAGGAACTCCGGGTAATATTGGCTAAAGGAAGCTGTAAGAATGTTACCAGAGAGGAAATACATGCGTTAATTGACGAAATATATGAGGATTATGGAGGACTGGTGTGATGCAGTCACGTTATACGGAAAAGGCGGAAGCCGCGCTAAAACTTGCAGAGAAATGTGCTCGTTCCCTGAAGCAGGGATATGTGGGCACAGAGCATATCCTGGTGGGATTGATGAAGGAGGGCACAGGCGTGGCCGCCAGAGTATTGGCAGAGAACAATGTGTCCCTGGAGCAGGTGCTGGAGATGATCAGGGAGTTGATCGCCTTTGAGGGCGGTACCGCCATCAAGGAGAGGGAAGGCTATTCTCCCCGGGCGGAAAAAATTCTTGAGGAGGCGCACAGGCAGGCGGAGCGTTTCGGTCAGCCCTGCACCGGCACGGAGCATATCCTAATGGCGTTGATCAAAGAGGGTGAGAATGTGGCTGTACGTCTGCTGAACACCATGAACGTCTCCACCCAGAAGCTTTATGTGGATGTACTTTCTGCCATCGGGGCTGACCCAAACCTGTATAAGGAGGATTTGAGCAGGAGGCAGGGAAAGAGTGGTAAGACAGGCACACTGGATCAGTACAGCCGTGATCTGACAGCCTTGGCCAAGGAGGGCAAGCTGGATCCGGTGATCGGTCGGGAGGACGAGATTCGCAGGGTAATCCAGATCCTGAGCCGCAGAACCAAGAACAATCCCTGCCTGATCGGTGAACCCGGCGTGGGCAAGACTGCCGTGGTGGAGGGATTGGCGCTGCGCATTGTGGAGGGACAGGTGCCCTTTACCGTGCGGGATAAACGGGTGCTGACACTGGATCTGTCCGGCATGGTGGCGGGCAGCAAGTACAGAGGAGAATTTGAGGAGCGGATCAAGAAGGTGATCCGCGAGGTAATTGCGGCGGGCAATGTGATCCTGTTTCTGGACGAAATGCACACCATTATCGGCGCCGGGGCCGCGCAGGGCGCCATCGACGCCTCCAATATTTTAAAGCCTTCCCTAGCCAGAGGGGAGCTGCAGCTGATCGGCGCTACCACCATTTCAGAATACCGGAAGTATGTGGAGAAGGACGCCGCTCTGGAGCGAAGATTCCAGCCGGTGAACGTGGAGGAGCCCACAGAGGAAGAGGCCATCCATATTCTGGAGGGCATCAAGGAGAAATATGAGGCGCATCACCAGGTAGATATCAGTCAGGAGGCTGTGGAGGCGGCAGTACGTTTGGCAAACCGCTATATCAATGACCGCAATCTGCCGGATAAGGCCATTGATCTGATTGACGAGGCGGCGGCCGCTGCCAGGCTGCAGACAGCCAATGTGCCCTATAAGCAGCAGGAGCTGCAAAAGCAGTTGAGAGAACTGGACCGGGATCTGGAAGCGGCCATTCGCCGGGAAGATTTTGGAGAGGCCGGAGAGATAAAGCGCCAGCAGGATCAGTTGCTGCAGAAGCTGGAGCGCATGAAGAAGCGGGCGGTCAGACCCGGGGAGGATACCAGGCTGATTATCGGTGAGGACGAGATTGCCGCCGTGGTCTCCATGTGGACCAAGATTCCCCTGCAGAAGCTGGCGGAGAAGGAGAGCGAGCGGCTGCTGAAGCTGGAACAGCTTCTGCATAAGCGGGTGATTGGCCAGGAGGAGGCAGTCAAGGCCGTTTCCAGGGCCATGCGCAGGGGCCGGGTGGGATTGAAGGATCCAAACAGGCCAATCGGTTCCTTCCTATTCTTAGGCCCCACCGGTGTGGGCAAAACCGAACTGAGCAAAGCATTGGCGGAGGCCATGTTCGGATCGGAGAATGCCATGATCCGAGTGGATATGTCCGAATATATGGAGGGCCATTCGGTGTCCAAGATGATCGGATCCCCGCCCGGCTATGTGGGCTTTGACGAGGGCGGCCAGCTCAGCGAGAAGGTGCGCCGCAATCCTTACAGTGTGGTACTGTTTGATGAGATCGAGAAGGCCCATCCGGACGTGTTCAACATCCTGCTTCAGGTACTGGACGACGGTCATATCACTGATTCCAAGGGCAGGAAGGTCAGCTTCAAGAATACAATATTGATCATGACCTCCAATGCGGGCGCTCAGCGAATCGTGGATCCCAAAAATCTGGGTTTTGCCGCCGACAACAGCGCCGCCCGTAACTATGAGAAGATGAAGTCCAGTGTGATGGAGGAGGTAAAGCGCAGTTTTAAGCCGGAGTTTATCAACCGCATTGACGATATTATCGTGTTCCACCAGCTGGATCATGACAATATGAAGGAGATCATTCAGTTGCTGGCCGGCAGTCTGTGCAGGCGATGCCAGAGCCAGATGGAGATTCAGCTGTCGCTGACCGGCGCCTTGAAGGAGCATCTGGTTGAAAAATATGCGGACCAGAAGATGGGCGCAAGGCCCTTGAAGCGGGCTATACAGTCCGTGGTGGAGGATGCGTTGGCCGAGGAGATTCTTAAAGGCAATGTGCAGCCGGGAGATACGGTTTCCGCAGGCTATAAGCAGGAGAAGGTGACTTTCACGGTCAAGAATCGTCAGTGAGAAGATATGTCCTTAGACATGGATTGAATACGTAAATGTATGCTGCGATATTTGGATAGAGGAAAAGATGGCACAGGCAAAGAACAAATCTGTATTTTATTGTCAAAACTGCGGCTTTGAATCCACAAAGTGGATGGGGCAGTGTCCCGGCTGCAAAGAATGGAATACCTTTGTTGAGGAAGTTGTCAAGGCAGCTTCCTTAAAAAATGTGGGAAAGGGCGCCGCGGTAAGGAGCAGCAGCGCGCCCGCCGTGTTGGCGGATATCGCGATTCAGGAGGAGGCGCGTATACAGACCCACATTGTGGAACTGGATCGGGTGTTGGGTGGCGGCATCGTGCAGGGATCACTGACCCTGGTGGGCGGCGATCCGGGTATCGGCAAATCCACTCTGCTGCTGCAGACTTGCAGAAAGCTGGCGGCGGACGGACACAAGGTTCTCTATATCTCCGGGGAGGAATCTCAGGTACAGATCAAGATGCGTGCGGACCGGATCGGCAGTTTCGCAGACAACATGCTGCTGCTGTGCGAGACCAATCTAGGCAGTATTGCGGAGGTGATCCGCCGTGAACTGCCCAAGGTAGTGATTATAGATTCCATCCAGACTATGTACAATGAGGAAGTGTCTGCAGCTCCGGGCAGCGTTTCCCAGGTCAGGGAGTCTACCGGGGTCCTGTTGCAGTTGGCCAAGGGCATGAATATTTCCGTCTTTATCGTGGGCCATGTGACTAAGGAGGGAACGGTGGCAGGTCCCAGAGTGTTGGAGCATATGGTGGATACGGTGCTGTATTTTGAGGGAGATCGCCATGCCT
>CAMWTF010000098.1 GCA_947177105.1 uncultured Lachnospiraceae bacterium
TTGTCGACGGCCCAGCATTTAATCCTAAATTGCAGGATAATTGTGGTAATTTTAGAGTTCGCCATTTCGGAGTGGCTACGGCAGGTAGATTTAGTTCATTTGCAATACTCAAGCAAATTCGTGATATTGTCCGGAAGAATCGAGATATAAAAGTGTGGAATTTGTCATTGGGTTCTGCGATGGAAATTGATGCAAATTTTATATCTCCTGAAGCAGCTGAATTGGATAGAATTCAGTATGAGTATGATGTCATTTTTGTAGTTGCGGGTACAAACAAAAAGAAGAATTCAGAGGTTAATAAAATCGGTGCGCCGGCGGATTCACTGAACTCATTGGTTGTGAATGCTGTGGACTTTAGTGGCAAACCGGCATCCTATACTCGAAGAGGTCCGGTATTATCTTTCTTTTATAAACCGGATGTATGTTACTATGGCGGAGATGGACCGGATAAAATAGTGGTCTGTGAACCTTTAGGTAAAGCAACTGTGACAGGTACATCTTTTGCTGCGCCTTGGATAACACGTAAAATGGCGTATCTTATACATGTAATGGGATTGAGTCGTGAAGTGGCAAAGGCTTTAATAATTGATTCTGCGGCAGGCTGGGACCGACAAGATAACATTAAGTATGAAAAAGGATATGGTATTGTGCCAAAAAGGATTGAGGATATTTTGTATTCTCGGGAAGATGAAATTAGATTTATTATGTCGGGGAGTATTGATGAGTATGAGGTATATACTTACAATATTCCGGTTCCACAAGATATGAATGCACATCCGTTCTTTGCAAAAGCAACGCTTACTTATTTTCCGAAAAGTGACCGTAATCAAGGTGTTGATTATACATCAACAGAGATGGATATTCATTTCGGAAGAATTGCGGAGCAGAAAGGCAAAGCAGTTATTAAGGCAATAGACTATAACAGACAAGCAGAAGAAGGACTTAACACAATCTACGAAGAAGACGCACGCAAATTATATCGCAAATGGGACAACATCAAGCATATTAGTGAAGCATTGAAAGAAAATGGTCGACCTCGCAAGGCGTATCAATCGGGCATGTGGGGATTAAGTATTAAGACAAAGGAAAGACTTGATCCGAAAGCAGGCAGAGGTTTGCGGTTCGGAGTTGTAGTAACATTGCGAGAAATGAATGGTGAAAACAGAATAGATGATTTTATAAAGATGTGCATGATGCGAGGCTGGGTGGTTTCCAGACTTGATGTACATACACAGATTGATGTTTATGTTAAAGCCGAGGAAGAAATTACGTTTGAATAGTTAAAATGCCGGGGTTCACAGTTTTTTCACAGTTTCATCACTTTTTTATGACATTTTCCCGTTAAGCTGGATCGGTGAGTAAACCATGATCATACTCCCGGCAGAAAGCGGCCGGATGGCCATCACCGGGATAGTGTGAGGGTGTGCGGTATGGGAATTTGTGGAACTCTAATAGGAGGATATTATGATTGAAGTAACTGATTTAACCAAGCGGTATGGGGAACACACCGCCGTGGATCATCTGTCTTTCAAGGTGGAGAAGGGGCAGATCTATGGTTTTCTGGGGCCCAACGGCGCCGGGAAATCCACCACTATGAATATCATTACCGGCTATCTGGCCGCCAGCGAGGGCACGGTGACCATAGACGGTCACGATGTGCAGCAGGAGCCGGAGGAGGCCAAGAAGCGCATTGGTTATCTGCCGGAGCTGCCGCCGCTGTACATGGATATGACAGTGGAGGAGTATCTGCGGTTTGCGGCGGAACTGAAGAAAGTGCCCAAGGCGGAGCGGAAAGAGCAAGTGGAGCAGGTTATGAGCATGACGCAGACCGCGGACATGAGAGGACGTCTGATCAAGAACCTGTCCAAGGGCTATCGGCAGAGGGTGGGCTTGGCTCAGGCGCTGCTGGGATCCCCGGAGGTGCTGATTCTGGATGAGCCCAGTGTGGGTCTGGACCCCAAGCAGATCATTGAGATCAGGGATCTGATTCGGGAACTGGGAAAGAATCATACCATTATCTTAAGCTCCCATATCCTGTCGGAGGTCAGCGCCGTGTGCGACCATATCATGATCATCTCCCACGGGAAATTGGTGGCCAGCGATTCTCCGGAGGGGCTGCAGAAGCTTATGAGCGGGGCCGGAGAGCTGAAGCTGACAGTGAAAGGCAGCTATGAGGCATTGCAGGAGGCGGTGGCCAATATGGCAGGAATACAGGGAATGGAACGGCAGACTGTGGCTTCGGAGGGCGGCAGCGAAGGCTGCTGCAGCGTATTGATCAAGACGGACAAGGAGCAGGATATCCGGGAGGCGCTTTTCTATGTGCTGGCGGAAAAGCGACTGCCCATTCTTTCCATGACACTATCCGAGCGTTCTCTGGAGGATATCTTCCTGAAGTTGACAGGCGAGACGCCCGCATCGAAGGAACCTGTTAAAAAAGTCTGGAGCAGGCGGAAGAAAGCTGCGCAGGATAATAGCGATAGCAGGGAGGAAGCATAAATGTTAGCCATATATAAAAAAGAACTAAAATCATATTTTCACTCCTTTATCGGATTTTTGTTTATCGGGGTCAGCCTGTTTTTCATCGGTTTGTATTATTTTGTGTACTGCCTGCTGTATGGCTATCCCTATTTTTCCTATGTGGTAAACAGCGTGGTGATATTGTTCATGCTGACAGTGCCGGTTCTGACCATGCGGATCATGGCGGAGGAGAGGCGCAGCAAGACGGATCAGCTGATTCTGACGGCTCCCATAACGGTGGGAAAGATCGTCATGGGAAAATTTTTGGCTCTGCTGACGATTCTGGCCGTGCCTACAGCCATCAGCGCCGTTTATCCGCTGATTCTGACAAGGTTTGGCTCAGTGCCCCTGGGGGAGAGCTATCTGGCAGTGCTGGCATTTTTCCTGTATGGGATGGTCTGCATCGCCATCGGTATTTTGGTGTCCTCCCTGACGGAGAGCCAGGTTATCGCGGCTGTGCTGGGCTTTGTAATTCTGTTTTTGGGATATATGATGTCCTCCCTGTGCAGTATAATTTCCGCCACAGGCAACGTACTGACTCGTATCCTGAGTCTGTATGATCTGAGTACGCCCTTTGTGATGATGCTGAACGGTACGCTGGATTTGGGCTCCGTGGTATACTTTTTGTCTCTGACGGCGCTGGCGCTGTTTCTGACTACCCAGTCCATCCAGAAGAGGCGCTACAGTATGTCGGTGAAGGCATTCAAAACTGGCGCATACAGCACGGGCATGATCGTGGCGGCGGTGGCGGTGACCGTCGTGCTGAACATGGTGGCGGGACAGCTGCCCGGAACCTGGAAATCTTTGGATTTGACCAGCAACAAGCTGTATTCTCTGTCGGATCAGACCAAGGAATACCTGAAAGGAATGAACGAGGATGTGACCATCTATGTGCTGGTCAATGAGGACAACGAGGATACAGTGCTGGGACAGACGCTGGACCGTTATCAGGATCTGTCCAGGCACATCACTGTGCAGTATGTGGATCCTATACAGAATCCCCGTTTCCACACACAGTACACCTCCGGCAGCGTCAGCACCAACAGCCTGATTGTGGTCAGCAGCAAGCGCAGCAAGGTCATAGACGCAGGCGATATCTATGTCACAAGTTATAACTATGACGGCTACAATTACAGCTCTTCCGTTACCGGCTATGACGGGGAGGGGCAGATTACCAGTGCGCTGGACTATGTGCTCAGCGACGACATCCCTGTGGTCTATATGACGGAGGGACATGGAGAACAAAGTCTGAGCTCTACCTTCAGAACCAGCCTGGACAAGGAAAATGTGGAGTATGAAACCATCAATCTGATGGACTATGAGGCCGTGCCGGAGAAGGCAGCCGCTCTGGTGATCAATGGCCCCGCCAGCGACCTGTCCGATGATGACAGGGACAAGGTGATTGCCTATCTGGATCGGGGCGGCAAGGTGATTCTGGTGGCAGGCTACCGGGAGGTGGCAACCCCCAATCTGGATACTGTGCTGGCCTATATGGATCTGAGCATTGCCGACGGCCTTGTGGTGGAGGAGAATCCGGACAATTATTATCAGGTTCCCTTCTATCTGCTGCCCACAGTGGCATCCAACTCCTATACCGCCGGTATTTATGGCAATTATTATGTCTTCGCACCTTACAGCCAGGGTATTCTGGTTCCGGAGGAGCAGGAGGACGGCAATATTCGCTACAATGATTTCCTGAACACTTCCTCTGATGCTTATTCTATGATAAATTTTGAGAGCGCCACGGAGTATGGCAGGCAGGAAGGGGATATAGAAGGGCCTTTTTCTCTGGGTGTGGAAGCGGTGAAGACTTTGGAGGACGGTGAAGCCACTATGGTGGTGTATTCCAGCGACCAGATCTTTACGGATAACGCCAGTCTGATGGTGGGCGGCGCCAACCAGAGGCTGTTTACCAATACGGTGAGCCATTTTGTGGACCATGAGATCACCGTATCCATCCCGGCAAAAGACTACGAGGTATCCACACTGATGCTCACCCAGAGGAGCGCGCTGATGTTGGGACTGATCACTATGGTCGTTCTGCCCGTGGGCAGCTTGATTATCGGCTTCGTGGTCTGGTTCCGGCGCAGGAGGAAATAGGCGCGTCCGGAAAAGCGGCAGTGAGATTTCAATAAGGAAATGGTGATCTATGAAAAAACAAGGCAGATATTTTATCATTTTGGTGGCTGTGCTGGCAGCGCTGACAGCAGGATATTTTCTTCTGGCCCGGTATAACGAAAACCAGCAGGAACAGGAATCGGGCCAGGTGGATGGCGAAGTGCTGGTGGAGATGGACAGGGATGATATACTCCGCTTCAGCTATGTATATGAGGGGGAGACCTATGTGTTTGAAAAGACGGAGGTAACGGTGGAACCGCCAGAGGCGAGTGACGAGGACGGGGAACAGTCCAGCAGCGAGTCCGCTGAAGATACCGTGGAAAGCCGTTGGGTGTATACGGCGGATCCGTCTCTGAACCTGATGCAGAGCCGTTTAAATTCCATGGCGGGCAAATTCACCCGCATCATAGCCAAGCAGACCATAACAGATGTAACGGACTTGTCCCAATATGGCTTGGAGGAACCTTATAATGTGGTACACTGGGAGACCGCCCAGGGAACCTACACCTACAATGTGGGAGACTACAATTCCGTGGGCAGTGTATACTACATCTGTGAGCCGGATTCCAATACAGTATATGCCGTGACCACATCCTTTAGAACGGGCATGGACTATAGCCTGGAGGAACTGTTGGAAGAAGGGTAGTCCTGCAAGAATGCGCCTGCGTTTTTCGCCAAAAAAACATATACGAATCTGCATGGTTGTGCTATAATAAACAGAAAGAGCGGCAATTTTTTTGATTATTCGGAGTCTTGCCGCCGCCGGGAAGTGCGAGGACAGGGAAGAACAATGGATCATAGCAGAAAGAAATTGCGTTTGGGCGATGTGTTGGTCAACAGCAAGGCGATTACCAATACACAGTTATTGCAGGCATTGGATTTACAGAAGGGAAGCGGCAAGAAGCTGGGCGAGGTGCTGGTAGAGGAAGGCATCGTGACGGAAGAGCAGATTGCCATGGCGCTGAGTACTCAGCTGCATATCGAGCTGATCGATCTAACCACCATTGCGGTCAGCCAGGATATTTTGAACCTGATTCCGGTAAATGTGCTGAAGAAAAACAAGATTTTCCCTATAGAATACGCGGGCAGCATGAATGTTCTGCGGGTGGCTATGGCGGATCCCATGGACATGTACGCCCAGGATGATATTTCCATTATTACCAACTGCCAGGTGGAGCCCGCAGTGACCACCACCCGCAATATCATGCTGGCGATAGACAAATATTATGGGCAGGACGAAGTGACCACGGCTCTGGAAGCTTATGCCAAGGAGAAGAACCTGAATGTGGAGGAGGTGGATGCCGCCGAGGAAGACATCAACAGCTCCCCCATCGTTATGCTGGTCAAGGAGATGATCGACAAGGCTGTGCGTCAGAGGGCTTCCGATATCCATATTGAGCCCACAGAGCGAAAGGTCCGGGTCCGCTACCGTATTGACGGCGCCCTTTATGAGAAGGCAAAGTATGACATCAATGTGTTAAATGCCATGGTGGCCCGTATCAAGATTATCGGCGGCATGGACATTGCCGAGAAGAGAAAGCCCCAGGATGGCCGTATTACCCAGGTGGTGGATCGAATGGAGTATGATATCCGTGTATCCGTGCTGCCTACGGTGTATGGCGAGAAAGTCGTTATGCGTCTGACTTCCAAGACGGGGTTGACCAAGGAGAAGAGCCAGCTGGGACTGAAGCCCAGGGAGATGGAGCAGTTTGATTACATATTGCAAAATCCCCACGGCATCCTGCTGGTGACGGGGCCTACGGGCAGCGGTAAATCCACCACCCTGTACACCGCATTGAGTGAACTGAACAAAGAGGATGTAAATATCATCACCGTTGAGGATCCTGTGGAGGCCAATATCGACGGCATTAACCAGGTGCAGGTAAATCCCAAGGCGGAGCTCACTTTTGCCACTGCGCTGCGTTCCATTCTGCGTCAGGACCCGGATATCATTATGATCGGTGAGATCCGTGATCAGGAGACTGCCAGCATCGCCGTACAGGCTTCCATCACGGGACATCTGGTGGTGAGTACTCTGCACACCAACTCCTCCGCCAGCACCATCACCCGTCTGGAGGATATGGGGATTGAGTCCTATCTGATTGCGGACTCCGTGATCGGCGTCATCGCCCAGCGTCTGGTGCGCCGTCTGTGCAAGGAGTGCAAGAGACCCAGGCTGGCTACAGCGGACGAGAAGGAATTGATGGGCTGCAGCATGGAGGAGGATGTGACAATCTACGAGCCTTGCGGGTGCAGCAAATGTGACAACACCGGCTACAAGGGTCGTATCGGTGTTTACGAGATTATGAAGATGTCCCCCCGGCTAAAGACCATAATCAGCAAGCGCCAGGGGGCCGATGCCATCAAGGAGCAGGCATTGCAGGAGGGCATGTATACTCTGCGCATGAGCGCCACGGAATATGTGCTGGACGGCACCACATCCTTTGAAGAGATGGTGAAGGTTTCCTTCGACAGCTGATGCTTTTGAGCATGCAGGATATATGGGAAACAACATTTCTACTGTCGTTTACTATAAGAATCCAGGCAGAGTTATGATCCGACAACGAAGATAAAGGCATATGGGAAGGAGTGCAAAAACGTGCCGGGTTTTACAAAGAAAGCGATACGGGATTCCTTTATAAAACTTTTGAATGAGCGGCCTGTGAATCAGATAACGGTCAAAGATATTGTGGAGGACTGCGGAATCAACCGTAATTCCTTTTATTATCACTATCAGGATATGCCCTCTATGATTGAGGAGATCATTTTGGATGAGGTAAATAGCATCATCCGCCGGTATCCCACTATAGATTCCCTGGAGGATTGTCTGGATGTGGTAATTTCCTTTGCCCTTGAAAACAGGCGCGCGGCTTTGCATCTCTATCACTCCTCCAACAGGGACGTGTTTGAGCAATATCTGTGGAGAGTGTGCGACTACACGGTAAAGACTTATTTTACCACTGTGTTTGGCGAGTGTCCAATACGGGAGAGTGACAGGAACTGTATTATCCAATACTGTAAATGGATGTATTTCGGTGCTGCCGTGGACTGGCTGAATGGCGGCATGAGGGATGATGTCCGGACGATTTTCCGGCGGATTATGCAGTTGAAAAAAGGAATGCCCGAGGAGATGGTACGGAGAAGCATGGAGGACGAAAGGTCTGGAAAAATATAAATGTAGGAAGTTTTAAAGCCTTGATGTTTATGCATCAAGGCTTTTTTGCGTGAAAAAAAGACATTTCCCTCTATTTGTCTAAATTTCCAACAGAATTACCGCCGTGTCTGGTTTTGCGACACAAAGACTGAAGTATCTATATCCGAATAGACAAAAGGCAGCTATATTCTAATTATAAAT
>CAMWTF010000099.1 GCA_947177105.1 uncultured Lachnospiraceae bacterium
CATCCCTGTCACAGACACACCGCCGCCGGACGCCAAATGCTCTATCGCCCCAGTATCTTCCTCCACCGCCTAACCCACACCTTAAGCCCATAATAATAGAAGAAGCGCGCATCCGACTGCATCTGCAGAGCGATCATGCTCTGTTCCTCCGGGTCCGTATACTGTCGGTAATAAATGTTGTCCTGAAAATCAGGAAAAGCCTCCCTGATGCCTCGGCCCAATTCTTTCACAAAAGAAAGCCTCCTGTGGGGGCAGCCCAGCATATAAGAAAACAGTGTCACCGCATAGTACAGTTCCGTGAACCGGTACTGGATCTCCTGGTAATACTTCTCCAAAAATCCCCGCTTCCTGCACTGCCCAAGCATCAGCAGCGCCGCCTGCATCCGATCCCGGCACTTGTCCTCGGACACATGATGCACGGTGGAGGTCTGGCGCTGGTAATAGTAGTACAACGGTTCCTCCACCCTCTCAAAACGGGTAAAATACAGGGACCACACCGGTCCTGCGCAGTTGTCCTCATAGAAGATCCCCTCAGGGAAATCCAGATGATTGTCCACTATCACCTGACGCTTATAGATCTTGATAACCATGCTGCCGGAGCGCATAATCAGCTTTCCATGCCTCTCCCGATCCAGCATACCGGTCTGCTCCTCTGAGTTGTTCTGCACCACCTGCCCCACCTCAAAGGTGTGGGAATTAACCAGGTTGTAGTCACAGCCCACCATATCCGCGCCGGTCTCCTTTGCCCGCTTCAGCAGCTTTTCGTAATAGTCCGGTGTCACCCAGTCGTCGCTGTCAATAAATCCCACCCAGTCCCCGACGGCGGCCTTCAGCCCCGTGTTCTTGGCGCCGCCCTGACGTCTGTTCACCTCATGGGCCAGAACATGCATTTTTTCCGGGTATTTTCCGGCGTACTCCCGCAGAATTTCCAGCGAATTGTCTGTGGACGCGTCATCCACCGCAATAATCTCATAGTCGGATATGGTCTGATTTATCAGACTGTCCAGACAGAACCGCAGCCTGCCCTCTGCCGCCATATTATAAACTGGTACAATCACACTCAGTTTCACAGAATGTCCCCCTTTGTTTCCCGGCTCATCACTGTCGGGCAGCCATCACGCGCCGCCTGGCTCCCGCTCCACCACGGTTTTGCCATCCTGCACCCGGTACACCAGGTCGCATTTCTCGATGGTCTGGAGTCTGTGGGCAATGATAATCAGAGTTTTGCGCCCCTGGAAACGATTGATGGACTCCATGATGGCCGCCTCGGTGTCATTGTCCAGCGCAGAGGTGGCCTCGTCCAGAATCAGCACCTCCGGGTCATGGTACAGCGCTCTGGCGATGCCTATGCGCTGCCTCTGACCGCCGGACAGCCGGATGCCCCGCTCGCCGATGCTGGTCTCCAGCCCCTCCGGCAGGGTTTTGACAAATTCGTCCAGCTGGGCCTCCCGCAGAGCCTCCCACAGTCTGTCCTCGTCAATCCGCTCCTTGGGTATGCCAAAACACACATTTCTGCGGATGGTATCGTCCAACATAAAAATCATCTGGGGAATATAGCCCACATTCTTCAGCCAGGCGCGGTAGTGGTTCATCACGTCCACGCCGTCTGCCGTGATCTGTCCCTGCTGCACCTTAAGCAGGCCCAGCAGGATGTCCACCACCGTGCTCTTGCCCGCGCCGGAGGTTCCCACGATCCCCACACTCTTTCCCACAGGAATTGTCAGGTCCGCATGGTCAAAAATTCTTTTATCCGTGCCTGGATAGGCATAGACAATATCCTTTAATTCAATACGATCCCGCACAGGCAGCTTTTCGTCCGTGTCCGTGGCGTAGCTCATATCCACATTTTCCCCGCTGATCTCCTCCTGCAGATCATCGCTGACCGCCATCAGAAAGGGCTCACAGAACGCGATTTTGTTCATCTGGTTGTTGATGCGGTTGACGCAGGGAAGCAGGGCTATGGCCGCCGCCGCAAAGGCCGTCAGCGTGGTCACCATGTCCGCGCTGCTGACGCCGCACACCATCATATAGATGACATAGCCGATCATGCAGGCCACACACACAGTCTCAATCAGCAGCTTGGGGGTCTGGCTGTACAGGTCATTTTTCCGGGCGGCGCTGACATAGCCGTTGCCATAGGCCAGATACTCATCCACGAAATACTGCTCCTTGCAGGCAATCTTGATCTCCTTGACCCCCTGTACTGTCTGGGAAATCCATTTCAGCAGGCCGCTGTAGCAGTCCTGGTGCTGGCCCGCCACCCTTTGCAGCACCGGCTTCAGTACGCATTTTATGGCCAACAGCAGCAGAATCATCACCGTGGCCAGAAGGATCGTCATCACCGCATCCTGAACCAGCAGAAAGCACACCAGAAACACAAACACAATGCCGTCAGAGACCAGCTGCAGCAGCGCCAGAATCAGCGCGTACATATTGTTCACATTGGCCGTGATGTTCCGCTGTATCACCGCCGTATCCGCGTTCAGGTAAAATTCATAACTCCGGCGCAGATAGTTGCGCATCATCCGCTCGGAAGTGCGGAACTGATTGGAGTAGACAAATGCCAGCGTGGCCCTCTGCTCGAAAAAGAGGAACACATTCTTGAGTATATACACCAGCACCAGCCCCAGCATGACCATCATCGAGAAGCGTTTTTCCGATCCGCCCCCCAGCAGCAGGTACGCCTCGTGGAGCAGGCCGGGTTTGTGAAATGCCTCGCTGTCCATGACGGTCTGCACCACGGACAGAATCATCCCCACCCCCAGGGTCTGCAGGCCCGCGCTGATCACCATCAGCACCACAAGCCCCCCCATGGTGTACTTCTGCGTCTTGTCCAACAAAATATTCAGCTTTTTCAGAATATGTCCCATTTATCTACACTCTCATTCCTGTCCGGTTACCTGTCTCAAGGCAACCCGCGTTTTCTCATATCTGCTCATTCTGCCTGTGTATCAGCGGATCCTCATACTTGTCCATAAAAGCCTCTCCCAGCCGCACTTTCTCATCCGCGAATTGGATAGCCCCAACCTCTGTCAACACTGCCACCACCTTTTTAAACCGGATACCCGGGAAAAAGTTCAGCATTTCCATGGGCACCGTGGCGTCAAACTGGGGATACTCCGCGAACAATGTACGATAGTCCAGCCCATCCCGGGGATGTGGCTTTAAAAAAATCTTCCCCTCAGGTTCAAACATGGCAATGATATCCCGGAAGATCCGCTCCCGAATATCCAGGCCGCAAAGGGGATCTGTGAGGATCAGGATTTTGTCCCGCCCCGGGGCGCCTTCTTCCTCCTGATCGAACAGCTGGGCCCGCAGGCTCTCCATATCCCGCACGAAAGCTTGGAGGATGATATCCTTGTCCTCCTGGGTCAGCTTCTCCACCAGCGCCTGGCGGGGCTGCTGGATATATTTCCGGTAGGGGTATTTCAACAGAGAAATATCATTGACCTCCATATCCAAACAGTATTTCCCATATCCGTTCTGGATAAAAATCAAATTGCACCGCTCGGACAGAAAAGCTTTCAGCCCAAAGTGCCCCCGGTTGTCATACCGGGCCGCGTCGTAATTCTTCAGACAGTTCAGGCCATCTTCCAGGGCATGATAGGGAATCTTATATACGTTCAGATAATAACCGATGGGATCCGAATCGCAATACACATAGACATCCCCATACTCTTTCAGATTCACCGGGATCGTGGGAGCCAGGGCATGGGCAAACTTCCTGGTGAATTTCACCCTGTTTATCAGATTTTTTACCAGATTTCCCGTGTCCTGCCGGTATTTCGCCAGCTCCGGAAAAGCGATATCCCGCTTCTCGTCAAACTCCACCACGGCCTCAAACAGACCGGTGGAGGATGCCCGGTCTTTCAGCTGTTCAAAGTCTATGGACAGGCTGCTGAGTACCAGTGTAGCCTGCCCCCGCTGCTCCTTCGGTCGGGTTAATTCTTTTAAAAATGTCACATACACATGGTAATAGGTGTGACAGATGTAGATCCGCTCTTTCATGGACGAAAGCCCTCGCTTCTTTAACAGTATTGCGTTTCGGGATATTATAGCATATTTTACCAGATTGGAAAAGCATGTAACAGTATTATTGGCACATGTCGCGTAATTGGGCGCCCTGCGCCGGGCAGGAAGGAAAATCTAACCGTTCGTGAGTATAAGAACAATTTTGCGAAAGATCTTGCAATTCCTTTCACGGCATGTTATGATAAGGACATAAAAGGAGCAACCGCCCACAAGTAGTGGTTAGCCTCCAGATAAGTGTATGAGCCTACCTGTACCGCCAAGTAACAAGGTAGGCTTTTTTATTTTTGCTTGTCGTCCCTATCTATGTAGGCAAGCAGCGCAATTAAAAATGTACCAAACAGGATTAAGTCCTGAAATGAAAACATTTCCATACACACCACCTCCCTTCTTAAGCGATTAAGTCAGGGAGGCTGACCACACCTTGTAATACGATTGCTCCGTGGTAAATCATAACATATCTTTATATCATTTGCAATATAAATTTTCATATTTGATTCTTATCCGCGGGCACCAGCCGGTAAATCACAAAATCATAATACATATAATGAAACTGGAACGCCGGTTCACAGTTGTAATAGGGGCCAAAGCCAGGCAAATCCCGATCCGCAAAGGCATAGAGCCAGATTGTCCCCGTCACGTCCGCCAGCTGCTCCCACTCGGTGAATACGGTAGTATTTCGAAACGGAGAAAATGGCGGCAGATACCCGTAAGCCATATACTGCCGCTCCGGGTGATAGATATTCAGGTACAGCGTATGAATATCCGTGGCCATGATCAAATCATCCGCCTGTACATTGTCCTCATAAAACCTCTGGTATTCCTGTAACCCTTTGTCATATTCCAGCCCCAGTTCGGACCGGTACTGCAATACAAAGCACAGCAGAAAGGCCAGCATTACCGCCGTTTTAATCCCGCGGGAGGCGATCCGCTTCATTCCCACCGCGTACCACAGAGCCAGCGCCCCAAAGCCGCAGAAGATATAGCGCCCCAGAAAGCAGGGTGTCACATAGTAGGACAGCAGTGCGCCCGCCAGTGCTGTCAGACCCAGAATTGCCATGCCCCAGGTCGGAGCATAGCGCCCGCTGTCTCTCATACTGTCCACCGCATAGTAGCCCAGAAACAGGGTGAGCGCCATGCCCAGATAGATCACCAGAGTGATGGGGGTATCCATGGCTGAAAACCACTCCTTACAATAGTCCATCAGGGTATACATGTTGGGGATAAACAGCTCTTCGTTGCCTCCCGCGGAGCTGATCCTGGTCTGCATCTGCCGGTAGATGACCGACAGCCATGCCATATAGCAGGCCCCAACTGCCAGCCCGCTCCCCAGATACCATTTTAACAGGGTATATTTTTTTTGCCAAAGCAGCGCCCTCAGAAGAATCAGATACAGGATAAAAGTCTGCAGCATCGTGAACGTATGGCTATAGACGCTGCCAACGCTGCACAGACAGAATAAAATCCATTTTTTTCCGGTGGATTCCTGCAGAATGCCGCAGGCCAGCAGTCCGGTGGCGGTAAAAAAGAACAACCCCATGGCATACATCCGGGCATTGCCCGCCTGGACGCACATGCTGGGCATCAGCAGGGAAAAAACCATAAAATACACTGCCGTCTGCTCGTCAAATAATTTTTTTACCCCATATTTCCCCAAAAACATATAAGCTACCATAAAAAGCAGGGAAAACAATTTCAGAGACCAAAAATGGGTTCCTCCTCCGCACAAGGCATAGAATCCCTTCACCAGAATATAGTAAAAGGGGGCGTGGACATCCTGGGCGGTGATTTGAATCAACTCCCTGAGAGGGCGGGAGATCAGCGCCGCCGTATATCCCTCGTCATACCACAAATTATTGGTAATACACAGCGCTCCCCATATCGCCAGCCCCAGAAACGGCAATATTATCCATAAAATATGGTAAAAATTCTTCTTTTTCCCAAAATTCATGACACTTGTGCCCTGCTTTCCTGATATTCATACTGACTAACGTTAAGATATTCCAATTTCCGCACAGCGCATGTCGCATAATCGGGCAACAGGCACTGTGCGGAAAGAAAAATCCAATCGTTAGTGAGTATATGTAAGTATACAATAGAGCCAGACCGGATGCAAGTATCTATAAAGTAACAAAAAAATAAATCCATTGAATATTTCGTTCCGATCCACTATAATAAATTCGTAAGCTGCGTTGGCAGGGCGAGGACCCATGACCAGACACCGGCTCGATTATATATGGCATGTACTCTGCCGGTATGTCGGCAGAGTACATGCAAGTTTTTAGAAAGGCGCCGAAATATGCAAAAAATCGGACATATGATATATAAGATCGGATTTGGAACCGTCCGTATACTCTCCCTGCTGCTGGTGGGCATACTCACCCTGTGCAGCCTGTTGTGGGGATACTATGCGGAGGATATGACCACCCAGGAGTCCATCGCCCACCGCGAACCCATACTGCTTCATCTGGCGGGCCTGGCCGTCCTGCTTTTTCTGTTGTTCCTGGCGCTGAAGCTCTGCCGTCCCACAGGCAGACGCAGATCCTTTCTTCTGGCTGTCACTCTGGGCTGGATATGTCTCTGGGGACTGTTTCTGGTGTTCGGCGGCAGAAGTATTCCCGCCGCTGATTCCGCCAGCGTATACTCTATTGCGCAGGCGCTGGCCTTTGGCCATACGGAAGTCATCCATCCCACGGATTCCTATTTATCCTACTATCCCCAGCAAGTGGGGCTGGTGGCCTATTATGAGATTATTATCCGGCTTTGGAACCTGCTGCCCGTCCCCTTTTCCGCCCACTATATTTTGCAGTGCGTCAATGTGGGAATGGCCTGTGCCATTGTGTATTTCCAGTACAAAACCATCTGTCTTTTGTCCCATGACAATGACAGGGCGGCGGTCTGCTATCTGTTTCTGTCCATGCTGAACGCCCCTTTGCTCTTTTATACTTCCTTCGTCTACGGGGAGATTCCGTCTTTTGCTTTTCTCAGCGGTGGTCTCTACTTGCTGCTGAGATATTTTCTGGCGCAGGATTTGTCCGCCACGGGGCATCGCCTTGCTCTGGCTGGCAGCCTGCTATTGCTGGTTCTGGGTGTAGCCCTGCGCAAAAATAGCTTAATCGTGATTATTGCGGCGGTTATTGTAGTCCTCTGGGAGTGCCTTCGAGCCCGTAAAACCAGTCTGCTCTTATACGCTTTGCTTCTGACGCTCTCCTCTGCCGCTATTCTCCCCGCCATTTCGCGGAGCTATGAAAATCGGGCGGGCAATGTACTCAGCTCTGGTGTGCCCGCCATCTCCTATGTGGCCATGGGAATGCAGGTATCAAGTCGGGGAAACGGCTGGTATAACGGTTTCAACTTCAACACATATGAAGAAAGCCATCTGGATACGGCGGTCACCGCCCAAAAGAGCAGGGACGCAATCCAGACCTCGCTGTCCGCTTTTCGCGCAGACCCCGGCTTTGCTCTCCGCTTCTATGAGGGGAAGTTCCTGTCACAGTGGACGGACGGCAGCTATTTCTGCAGGCAGGCAACGCTGGCTCACGGGGACGCCCGCTGGGGAATCGTGGAAGCTCTGTACACCGGAGGGCTGGCAGCTTTCTTCATCCACTACTGCAACATCTATCAGCTGCTGGTTTACGGCGGTTCCCTGACCTGTCTGCTGGCTCTGCGGCACCGCCGCAAAATGGAGGCTTATGTCCCCGCTGCCGGGATGCCTTTCTATCTGGGGATGATCGCGGTGCTCGGAGGCTTTTTATTCCACATGGTATGGGAGGCCAACTCCCGCTATATCTTTCCCTACTTCCTGCTCCTGCTGCCCTATGCGGCTTCAGGACTGGAAAATTTCTTTAAAATTATTCAAAACGCAAAGGATAACAGAAAAAATTATGAAAAACCCGTTTAAAAACATTTGTGCTCCCTCCCGGAAATCACTTTCCGTATTGTGTCTCATCGTAC
>CAMWTF010000100.1 GCA_947177105.1 uncultured Lachnospiraceae bacterium
TGTTGGGAGCCTGGGGTGTTACATATGGCCTTAAGGGGGCGGATTACAGCTTCTTTTTCCAGGAGGGGGGTTATGAGACCATCCTGCTGCTGGTGCTGATGGCACTGGGAATTTTCACCTTTATGCGCAGAAAGAATGAGGAGATATTTTCGCCCTGGGTGATGATGGCGCTGTCTGTCACACTGCTGCGGCTGCTGGGTTTCATGACCCCCAATATGAATGGAAGCTTCCAGATGTATTTTGCCATGACAGGGCTGGCCGGTGTGGCGTTTTGCGAGTTGTTTGTCAGAGATGACAGCGGAGCAGAGGAGACAGCCGCTGCGTCGGAGGCCGAAGATACGGGTGCGGAGCCTACAGAATTATTGGACGGGGAGAACGGAGTTCCTCCTTTGACAGGTGTATGGCCTCCGGAGCAGCCTCTGAGCGGAGAGACAGTCAAGCCGGACGATACACAACATGAGGATCGGAAACAGCCGCAAACGTCTGCTCGTAAGTCCAGGAGAAGGCAGAGACAATTACAGCAGGGCGACACACTGGTATGGGAGTCTCTGCCCCAGGAAAAGGGCTCAGAGCAGGATATGCCGGGCTTTGCGGTTCCCACAGCGGAGATAAAGGAAGATATGACCGGGAAAAAGCAGGGTACACCAGAGTTTGCGGTTCCCACGGCGGGGGAAAAGGAAGATACCCTCAGGAAGAAACAGGATACACCGGGCTTTGCGGTTCCTATGGCGGGGGAAAAGGAAGATATGACCGGGAAGAAGCAGGAGGAAACCAGGCAGGTGCAGTTGATTGAGAATCCCCTGCCCTTGCCCAAAAAGCATGTGAAAAGAGTTATGGATTATCCCATTCAACCCGATGCATCCCAGATGCATTATGATATCAAGGTGGATCCCAATGATGATTTTGATTTTTAAAAGATAAGTTTTCTTTATGGATTCTTAATTTGGGAGAATGAAAACTCCATATCTGGTAACGATAAGAAAAGAACCGCAGCGGTTCTTTTCTTAAGTTATCCGGAGATTGGAGGAGCATTATGAGCGATAAAGACGATAAGAGCAAGCGCATTGAGGAGGAGGAGCATAAGGATGATCGCATTGAGAAGATTGGGCAGTTGACCCTGAACCAGAATGCGGAGCACAAGAATATCCATCTGCTTTCCATTATCGGTGAGATAGAGGGGCATGACAATCTGTCCGGCAATTCCAAAACCACAAAATATGAACATATTCTGCCCCAGCTGGCCGCCATTGAAGACAGCCAGGAGATCGATGGTGTGCTGGTAATCTTAAATACCATGGGAGGAGACGTGGAGGCGGGGCTGGCCATAGCAGAGATGTTGGCCTCTCTGAGTAAGCCCACCGTATCCCTGGTGTTGGGCGGCAGTCATTCCATAGGTGTGCCCATCGCCGTCAGTACCCGCTATTCCTTTATCGTGCCCACGGGAACCATGGTGATTCATCCCGTGCGCATGAATGGCACCGTTATCGGTGTGCCACAGACTTTCGACTATTTCAAACAGATACAGGACCGAATCACAGGCTTTGTCTGCAGCCATTGCAGCATCGGCCAGGAGCGCCTGGAGGCTCTGATGATGGAAACAGGAATGCTCACCAAGGATGTGGGAACCATACTGGTGGGACAGGAGGCGGTCAAGATGGGCATTATCAGGGAAGTAGGCGGCATAGATAAGGCTGTGAGAAAGCTTCATGAATTCATGCGGGAAAACGACCTAAATTAGAGGATGACAATCAGCAAAGGAAATGCTATAATAATACTTGTTGTTCAGAGGCGGCGCAGGCTCTGAACTATTGAGATGTAAAAAACACAATAGGAGTATGATGAGATGGCAAATTCATCAGGCAGGAGGGCATCCACTTCGGCTGGAAAGCGCGGCGGTAAGAAGACATCCGGTTCCGGCAGGAAGAGTAATGCCCCTACATATGATTATGAGAAAGAAAGTGAATTACTTCACGAGATAGGTTTGATTATATTTTTCATCCTTATGGTGATTTTGTTTTTGTGCAATTTTGGCATTATCGGCCCGGTTGGCAATGCGATCAGCGGGGTTTTATTTGGCCTGTTTGGACTGACTTCCTACGCGGTGCCTGTGCTTTTGTTCGTTGCGGTGTCTTTCTGGTATGCCAACTCCGGCAATCCCAACGCTTTGCGGAAGCTGATTTCCGGAGGAGTGCTGTTTTTGATGATCGGCGTGGTGTGTGAACTGTTTGTGCAAAACAGCCTGTCTCTGGAGAAATATGATATCAGGCAGATCTATGAGACGGCCCGCACAGGCAGGATTGGCGGCGGCGTACTGGGCGGCAGCTTGGCCTATCTGCTGCACCATTATCTGGAGACCATAGGCACGGTGCTGGTGGTGCTGCTCTGCGGCGCCATCAGCTTTATCCTGATGACGGAGCGTTCCCTGATCAGCAGTGTCAAAAGCGGCGGCTCCCGGATGCTGGAGCGCACCAGAGAGGATTCCCAGCGGCGCCGGGAATATGCGAAGCAGCGGCGGGAGGAGCAGGAGGAGGAATACCTCAGCCGCAGAGAGCAGCGGCAGGAGGCGGACAGGCTTCGGCGGGAAGAGCAGGAGCAGGCCAGAGCCAGGCGGGAGGAGGAGCGTCGCCAGAGAATTTTGGAGAGGGAAAACGGCAGGCAGCAGCGCCGGGAGGAGAAAGAGACGGAAAAGATTCTGCGCATGGACAGAAAGGTGTCCGGCGTGATTCTGGACACGGCTATCACCCGGGAGACTGAGGAGCGCAGGCGTGATGATATCCACGAGATCATGTGGAACGAGGATATGGAGGAGTACGGCGCTCTGGAGGAAGAAAACAATGTGATGGAACCGTCCCAGGAGGCGGACAGGAAGGCTTCCGGCAGCATATTTGACTTTGATAATATACGGATACGCAGTGTACACCAGCTGAACATTGATGAGGCGGCTGAAGAGGAAGAAGCTCCGGAGCAGTTTTATTCCACATTGGATTTGGAATCCGCTGCACCGGGAAGTCCCCTGCGCAGCAATCCATCGGCGGCAAGTCCCCTAACGGAGCCGCTGCCCGCCTCCCTGTCTGAGACAGAGAGCATTATGAAGGCTGAAGACATGCAGGGGCTGCCTGAAGGACAGGATATTCAGATACACCGGGAGGATATCCCGGAACCGCCTGCGCAGCGTAACAGGCCGGCAGCCCGCCTGAATGAAGGAGAATCGAGTCGGGATGCGGTGACCAATCAGGTCAATAAAGAGATGCAGAATATGGGGGCCGCACGGGAGGTTACGCCGCCAAAACAATATATGTTTCCTCCCATCTCCCTGCTGCAGAAGGGCAAGGGCGGCGGGAAGGATTCCACCCAGGAACTGAAACAGACGGCCATGCGCCTGCAGCAGACTTTAGAGAACTTTGGTGTCAGAGTCACTATCACTGACATCAGTCAGGGCCCCAGCGTGACCCGGTATGAATTGCAGCCGGAACAGGGCGTAAAGGTCAGCAAGATTGTAAGCCTTACCGACGATATCAAGCTGAATCTGGCAGCCACGGACATTCGTATCGAGGCGCCCATTCCCGGCAAGGCGGCCATCGGTATTGAGGTGCCCAACAAGGAAAATATGGCAGTGGCTCTGCGAGATTTGCTGGAGAGCAAGGAGTTTAAGGAATTTCCCTCCAACCTGGCGTTTGCAGTGGGCAAGGACATCGGGGGACAGACGGTGGTATCGGACATCGCCAAGATGCCTCATATGCTGATTGCCGGCGCCACCGGATCCGGAAAGTCCGTATGTATTAACACGCTGATCATGAGTATCCTGTACAAGGCCCACCCGGATGATGTGAAGCTGATTATGGTGGATCCCAAGGTGGTGGAGCTGAGTGTGTATAACGGGATTCCCCATCTGTTGATCCCGGTGGTGACAGATCCCAAGAAGGCATCCGCCGCTCTGCACTGGGGGGTGGCGGAGATGACCGACCGATACAAGAAATTTGCGGATTTCAATGTGCGTGATATGAAAGGCTATAATAAGAAGGTGGAGGCCATGCGGGAAAGCGACCCGGAGGCGCCGGCCAAGCTGCCGCAGATTGTCATTATAGTGGACGAGTTGGCAGATTTGATGATGGTGGCCCCCGGCGAGGTGGAGGAATCTATCTGCCGTCTGGCCCAGCTGGCCAGGGCGGCGGGCATCCATCTGATCATTGCGACCCAGCGTCCCAGTGTGGATGTCATCACCGGACTTATCAAGGCCAATATGCCCAGCCGGGTGGCTTTTTCCGTATCCAGCGGCGTGGATTCCCGTACCATTCTGGATATGAACGGCGCCGAGAAGCTGTTGGGCAAGGGCGATATGTTGTTTTATCCCCAGGGGTATTCCAAACCGGCCCGTGTCCAGGGCGCTTTCGTGTCGGACAAGGAAGTGTCAGACGTGGTGGATTTCCTGAAAAACCAGACTCTGGGCAACACTTATGCAGCCGATGTGGAGGAGCAGCTTAAGAATATGGGTGGATCCGGCGGCCCTGGCGGCGGTGACGAGAGAGACGAGTATTTCGCGGAGGCCGGGCGCTTTATCATAGACAAGGATAAAGCCTCCATCGGCATGCTGCAGCGGGCTTTTAAGATCGGCTTCAACCGTGCGGCGAGGATCATGGAGCAGCTTCATGACTATGGTGTGGTGGGGGATGAAGAAGGGACCAAGCCCCGCAAGATTTTGATGAGTACGGAAGAGTTTGAACAGTTAATGGAAGAAATTTAAAGCCCGCTGAAGCGGGCGGATGGAACTAGCCTGAAAAACATGACAAGAGGAAACTTAAAACAGAAATGAGGTAATCATGAAAACAGACATTCAGATCGCACAGGAGGCCGTGTTGGAGCCTGTCACCGCGGTGGCGGAGCGGACAGGGATTCCCCAGGAGGAACTTGAACTGTATGGCAAGTACAAGGCCAAGATTTCCGATACGTATTTAAGTCAAATCCAGAACAGAGCGGACGGCAAATTGATCCTGGTGACCGCCATTAATCCCACCCCTGCCGGGGAGGGCAAGACCACGGTCACAGTGGGGCTGGGAGAAGCTTTCGGCCAGCTGGGAAAAAGGGCGGTGATCGCCCTGCGGGAGCCCTCCCTGGGGCCTTGCTTTGGCATCAAAGGAGGAGCAGCCGGGGGAGGATATGCCCAGGTGGTGCCCATGGAGGATCTGAATCTGCATTTTACCGGAGATTTTCACGCCATCACCAGCGCCAACAATCTGCTGGCGGCGCTGCTGGACAATCATATCCAGCAGGGCAACGAACTGCAGATTGACACCCGGCAGGTGGTGTGGAAGCGCTGTCTGGATATGAATGATCGTGTGCTGCGTAATATTGTGGTGGGTATGGGAGCAAAAGCGGACGGCGTAGTCAGGGAGGATCATTTCGTGATCACGGTGGCCTCCGAGATCATGGCCATCCTGTGTCTGGCTACGGATATGAAGGATCTGAAAGAGCGCTTATCCAGGATCGTGGTGGCATACAACTATGGGGGAGAACCTGTGACAGCGGGCCAGCTCCAGGCTGTGGGTGCTATGGCCGCCCTGTTGAAGGATGCTCTGAAGCCCAACTTGATCCAGACTCTGGAGCACACCCCGGCGCTTGTGCATGGCGGGCCTTTTGCCAATATCGCCCACGGCTGTAACTCCATCATCGCCACGAGGGCGGCGCTGAAGATGGCGGATTACTGTATCACGGAGGCAGGTTTTGGCGCGGATCTGGGCGCAGAGAAGTTTTTTGACATAAAATGCCGCAAAGCACAGCTGGCCCCGGACGCGGTGGTGCTGGTGGCCACAGTCAGGGCGCTAAAATATAATGGCGGTGTGCCCAAGGCGGAGCTTTCTACGGAAAATCTGGAAGCGCTTAAAAAGGGAATTGTAAATCTGGAAAAGCATATTGAAAATCTCCAGAAGTATGGTGTGCCCGTGGTGGTGGCCCTGAATGCTTTTACGGCGGATACGGAGGCGGAGATTGCCTATGTGAAGCGGTTCTGTGAGGAGAGAGGCTGTGACTTTGCGCTGGCGAGAGTCTGGGAGCAGGGCGGCAAAGGAGGCGTGGAACTGGCACAGAAGGTTCTGCAGACTCTGGAACAGAAAGAGAGTCATTTCCGGCTGCTCTACGAGGATAGTCTGCCGCTGCGGGATAAGATCGTTAAGGTGGCCACGGAGATTTATGGGGCCGGAAAAGTGCATTTTGCGCCGGCGGCGCTGAAACAGCTGAAACGTCTGGAGGAGTTGGGGTATGGGGAACTGCCGGTCTGCATGGCCAAGAATCAGTACTCCCTGTCCGACGACCCCACACTGCTGGGCAGGCCGGAAAATTTTGAGATGAATATCCGGGAGGTCTATGTGTCTGCCGGGGCAGGCTTTGTAGTGGTGCTGACAGGGGCGGTGGTGACCATGCCCGGACTGTCCAAGAACCCTGCGGCCTATGGGATTGATGTGAACGACGAGGGCATGATTACCGGGTTGTTTTAAGGATGGATAACTGCGGGACAATCATCACATATACTCACGAGCGGTGAAATTTGCCGCGATGTCCTTGGAAGCTTTCGCTCGTGAGTTGGGTTACCTGGCAAGTTTCGGTGACTGTCAGTATAAATTAAGGAGAGTGTATGACACAGATTATTGACGGAAAAAAAATAAGTGCGGAGATCAAGGATGAATTGAGGGAACAGGTGGCGGCTTACAAAGCCCAGGGGAAGGAAATCTGCCTGGCGGTGATACAGGTGGGCGACGATCCGGCCTCCTGCGTCTATGTGCGCAACAAGAAAAAGGCATGTGAGTATATTGGGATCAAATCCCTGTCCTATGAACTGCCCGGTGAGACAACGGAGAAAGAACTCCTGTCCCTGGTGAAGGAACTGAATGCCAGAGCAGATGTGAACGGTATCCTGGTTCAGCTTCCTCTGCCGGAGCAGATCGATGAGGAGAGGGTATTGAATGCCATCAGTCCGATTAAGGATGTGGACGGTTTCCACCCCATGAATGTAGGTTCTCTTTGCATCGGGAAAAAGGGATTTGTGTCCTGCACTCCCGCCGGGGTGATCCAACTGCTTAAGCGCTCCGGCATTTCCGCAAGCGGAAAAGAATGTGTGGTGGTGGGCCGCAGCAATATTGTGGGCAAACCCATGGCTCTGCTGCTTTTGCAGGAGAACGGCACCGTTACGGTGGCTCATAGCCGGACTGCGGATCTAAAGGAGGTTACCCGCCGGGCGGACATTCTGGTGGTGGCAGTGGGCAGGCCCCAGATGATTACGGCGGACTATGTGAAGGAGGGAGCCGTGGTCATTGATGTGGGCATCCACAGGGATGAAAACAACAAATTGTGCGGGGATGTGGACTATGATTCCGTTTTTCCCCATTGCAGCGCCATTACTCCTGTTCCCGGCGGTGTAGGCCCCATGACCATAGCCATGCTGATGAAAAACTGTGTGGAGAGCGTACTGCTTCAGTAAACTTGATTTTGTTGAAAGGGGCGGAATAATCCTTATGAATTGTCCGAAATGCGGAACTGAAATAGAAGAGGGTTCGCTCTATTGTACGGTCTGTGGGGAAGATATTCATATTGTACCTGATTTTGAGTCCGAAGTGGAACAGAGTATGCAGGACACGCTGGACCATATTGCGGAAGAATTGCAGGATTCCCAGAAGGCCGATACACCGGAGAAAAAACAAAAAAACAAAAAAAGCATTATGGGATGGGTGATCGGAATATTTTTTCTGGTTATCATTGTTCTGGCAGGAGTGATCGTCGGCGCCATATACCATATGGAACATTCCGTGGAATACCAGATGGCGCGGGCGGCAGAATGTGTTGGGAAACAGGACTATCAGCAGGCGGTAGATTATTATATTCGTGCCCAGGAGTTGGGCAATACGGACCAGGAGGTGGGATTTGCCCTGGCGGATTGCTATTATGC
>CAMWTF010000101.1 GCA_947177105.1 uncultured Lachnospiraceae bacterium
GTTTAGGCATGGCATCCGCCATGTACGTTCTGGTGTACCGTCAGGATCTGCTTGCCAACATGAAAGGGGCGCTCCGCGGCAGAGGCAACTCCAGACCCCAGGCTCAAGGCTGATACGGCGGCTCATTATCTTATCAATAGAAAAAGCGGGATGCCCTCACCGAAGGGAAACATCCCGCTTTTACTGTATCTGCACACGTATCGATCTATCAGTTAAATTTAAATATCTTCTGACAGATATGGTAAGCGTCCACCGCCAATCTGCGTCCTCCGCTGCCGGGCAGGTTCATGGCTGCGCCCATGATTCCGCGGCGCATGGAACCAAACAGCTTCTTGTCCTTACCCTTCAGATACTCCCACAGCTCCTTCTTCATGGCCAGGTGTTCCTTCGTGCCGGAACGGAGCAGCAGCACACTGGAGACAGTGGTGATGATTTCCAGATAATTGTACATGTACTGGTACAGACGCTTGTCCGCGCTGATCTCCTCGCCCAGCTCCGTGAAATAGTCAATCATCAGTTTATTCACAAGAATCTGCTGGTCAATGCGGGAAATCATAACGCTCTCATTGACCGACTGGTCCTCCCGCCCGATATAGTACCGGTAAAAGTTCACATCCAGATAGTACATATTTTCCACATAGGGCAAAGGCTCAAACACATAGAGATTATCCACATAAAAGGTGTGTCTGGGCAATTCCAGCCCGCATTCCCGCAGCAGCTTTGTGCGGAAGATCACCGAATGCATGAGGATGTAGTGTCCCTTGGTGAAGTGATGGCAGTCCTCCCAGGTAAAAAGCTGGTCCGTGGGGAGGATATGCCGGTAATTCATGACTTTCTTGCGCTTCTCTCCCTCTTTTTCATAGACAAAATTGCAGATCAGCATGTCCAGCACCCTGTTGGTGCCCGTCTGCTCCCTCAGTGTCTCCAACACCTGCATATAAGCTTCTTCTTTGACCCAGTCATCACTGTCCACCACTTTAAAATACAGGCCGGTGGCATTCTCAATGCCTGCGTTTACGGCGGCGCCATGACCTCCGTTCTCCTGATGCACCGCCTTGACAATGGCAGGATACCGAGCCGCATATTCGTCCGCAATCTGAGCCGTGCGGTCTTTGTGGGAACCGTCATCCACAATGATGATCTCCACATCCTCGCCGCCGGGCAGCAGGGAATCAATGCATTTTTGCATATAGTTCTCTGAATTGTAGCAGGGTATTGCAATGGATAAAAGCTTCATTTCGTCTTACTCCTCGTTTTGTTTTATAATATTACCGCCTATTCCCTGACGGATATCCAGATAGGGCAGATAGGCGGCATAGGCGGAGGGAATGGGGTAGCGCTCCCCCGTCTCTCCCGGCTCCACATACAGCCACTCTTTTGTCTCCCGGCTGCTGCCCTTAGGCTCCAGTTCATCCACCCGGATCATATAGCCCCACATATGCCATTCCCTGTGGGTAAAGATATGTCTGCTGTCCTTAAGCTTCTGAATCCGCAGGATTTTCAACCCGTTATCCGCCAGGTAGCGGGTGACTTCCTCCGCTGTCCTGTGGCCTTCCAGGCTGGGCAGCTCATACATGCCCGCCAGCAGCCCCTTGGCCGGACGTTTGCGCAGCACAGCCAGATTGTCATCCCGGATGACCAGCACGGTTTTTTCCTCCATGGCGCGTTTCCTTTTCGCCGCTCTCCTGGGATAGTCCCCCTCACAATGGCGGTCATGGGCCACACAGAGGCTGCTGAGAGGACATTCCCCGCAGCGGGGCTGACTCCCCGGAACGCACACAAGAGCGCCGAGCTCCATCATGGCCTGGTTGAAATCGCCGGGACGTGTCAGGCTCACGGCATCCCGAAACAGAAGTTCCAGTTCCCGTTCCACCCGCTGCTTTACTTTTGCGTCCGTGATCTCTCCGTCGTCCATACGCAGCCTGGACAACACTCTGAGCACATTGCCGTCCACCGCCGGCTCCCTCTTACCGTAGGCTATGGAGGCAATGGCCCCCGCAGTATAGCTGCCGATTCCCTTCAGCTTCAGCAATTCCCCGCGGGTATCAGGCATCTTTCCGCCATACTCCTCCATAATCTGCCGGGCCGCTGCCTGGAGGTTGCGCGCCCGGGAATAGTATCCCAGTCCCTCCCACAGCTTTAGCAGTCTCTCCTGGGAAACCTGCGCCAGACTGGCAATATCCGGCAATTCCTCCACGAAACGCCTATAGTATGGCTTCACCGCCTCCACTCTGGTCTGCTGCAGCATGATCTCCGACACCCACACATGGTAGGGGGTTGGGTCCTCCCGCCAAGGGAGAATCCTCCTGTGCATATCATACCATTTCAGCAGCGGCTCCGCAATTGCTGACAGCTCTCCCTTTCTTAGGTTTTCCTTAATATTTTCTGAAATGCCGTTAAATTTTTCCAAAAGGGGTTCAGAGGGTGTCAGATATACGGGCACGGCATCCGCCACCGTCAGGCTGTCCGCAGTCACCTGGCAGTCGTAAGCCAAAATATGCACCCCGGCCACGGCTGCCCGCTGCAGCGCCCGGGCAAATTCCGGATGGGTCCTGGCATTGGGAACCAGATGGCTCACTCCCTTCATCTGAACCACAAACAGCACATAGGCCCCGTAGCCCTCCTGTTTTGCCCGGATCAACTCCTCCACATGCTTTACTGCGCGCTCCGAAGGGGCGTCCGGAAAGCGGGCCTCCCCTTCTTCCTCCAGGGTCACCCCCTTTACCTCCATGAAAATCTTCTCCGAAGCGGTCTCGATATAGAAATCAAGCCGTGAACTGCCATATACCGTCTCGGGTCGGACAGATACCAGATCCGGGAAAAGCTGCCTGGTCCGCAGCCATTCCAGCGCCACCCGGTTGGGAGCCTGAGAGTCCATGTTGATCACACGTTCCCCTTTTTCCACCGCAACCAAGTCATAGGCCGTGCTGCGCGCGGGATTGCCGCTGCGCTCCAGATAGACAGTCGCGCCTGGGACGAGCAGCTCCCTACAGCGGCCGGTGTTTTTCACATGTACCTTCTCCTGTCTGCCATCAATATCCACATATGCAACAAAACGATTGGGGCGCTGGATAAAACGCCCCCTGACTATGTTCTCGTATCTCATTTCAATCCAACCATTAATCTTCCTTTTTCCTCACACTAGCCGCTTGATCTCAAAGCGGTCCTTTGTGATCAGACACTGCTTCAAGTCCTCGTAGCGCTGTTCCACATCATCCCCCTCCACCTCGATATCACAGCACAGGGCCATGGTGGTAATCATATCGTTGGTGATCCTGTGGTGCAGAGACGCCAGCACATTCAATCGCTGCTCATAGGTACGGGCGTCCAGAAACTCTAAAACCAAGGGATCCAGGCCCGGCTCCTCCGGCTCAGGCTGCACTGTGCCGGTCTGGCCTTCCGGCTCAGACTTCACAGCGGCAGTCAGACCGCCTTCATATGCATCCGGCCACGCTTTGGCGGTGTCAGCCGGGTTTATTTGTCCTCCCTGTGCGTCCGCCTGGGCTTCGCCCGCCATAGCCTCGCTTACGGCCTGCTGCCGCCCCGCCTCCGGCCCCTGCAGCTGAAAGCGAAACGCCTGTGCCGCATCCGGGTATTTTGTCCGGTCCACCGGGCTGACAAACATCTCCAGAGGTCTGGCATATATCTCGAAATCCCCATACAATGCCTGGTAGATCACCAGCTGCTCCCTTGTCTCCGTGTGCTTTGCCACGGCTATCACCTGGTACAGCTCCCCCTTAAAATGTCTGTAAATCTCCTGTGCCTTGGGTATAAATCTCTCTGCCATATCTCTGCCTCCTGCTCTCTCATTTCTGTGAACCATGCTGTCTGCCCGGCCCTTGGCAGACGGATTTTATTGAAGCATCTGCGCCGTAAAACTGCAGCCCGGCACGTAGAAGCCCATAGCCTCTATCTGTCCCAGCACTTCCGCCTGGGCCTCCTCCTTTAGCCGCTCCAGCGCGCCGTGATGCACCAGCATCTTATAGCTGCGCTGCCCGTCACTGTCCACCACCCGATTCAACATGACGCCGCTGTTTCGGTATCCCTGCTCCTCCAAAAACTGCTGCACCCGGCCGATATACTCCCGCTCCAGCTGCTCATAGTATGCCTCCTGAGCCTTCCATGTATCCGCCGCCTGGCTCTTGAGGCCGCTTGTGATACACATTGCCGCCGCCATCGCCAGCACCATTGCAGCCAGTCCCCATATAATCCTATCCGTCCATGATTTTCTCATAATTACCTCTTTCCCGCACCCTGGGAGCTGTGCTCCCTGGTTTCCTGCGATGTTTTATTCTGTACTTATGAGTCAATCATAGCGGATATTGTGTCCAATAAAACTCCCTTAATTATACTGTATCTGTTACGGATATTTCTTTCCCCCAGATAACTTCCCCTCCTGTGGTGATGCCCGCCAGGCCAAGGCATTCCCGGCTGTTTTCATAATCATAGCAGGCGAAGGTCAAAGCCCGCCCCGGGGGCAGGTCCTTCGGCAGCGGGCCCTCAGTGCCCCGGGCCTGTCTGTTGTCCTGTCCGCGCAGCCGCAGCCACTCCCACTTTAGGTCTGCGCCCGTTTTCTTTAATTCCGGATCTGCATGCAGCAGCCAGGGCTCTCCCTTTTCCCCTGCGTAAGGCTGGGGCGACAAAACGGGCCATCCGTCCAGGAAAAACATGCGCCGCACTGCCATATAGTGCATACGGAAGGAATCCCTGCCGTGCTCCCTGCGCCGGAATACCTCCGCGCCGTCCCGCACATGATGCACAAAAAAGTATTGCTTTGATACCGGATCCAGGAATGGCACACCATGTCCCGGCCCCCGGAAGCCCGCAAACCGCCAGCCGGGGACATCTGACGCCGCCCACGGCCTGTGTGCCCGGAAACGATAGCTTCCCGCCAGCTTTAACCCCCACCCGCCGCCGTCCAGACTGTGTCCCTGGTAGTCCAGATAGGGCCCGGTGATCTCACGGCTGCGGCCCACGCGGATATCGTAGTCGTCCCCCAGCCAGCCATAGGATAAAAAAAGGTAATAATAGCCTTCCCGGGGATGACAGATCACCGCCGCCCCCTCCGGCCCGTCAATATAGGAATGCTTCGGCCTATGGGCAATCCTGATCCCCTGATAGCGGGGATCGGGGTTTACCGGCATCCCCGTGGCTGGATCCAGTTCCTTGATGAAGATGCCTCCAAAGAAGGAGCCGTAAATCATATACTTTCTGCCCTCCGGCGTATCCGCCACATGGGCGTCAATGGCATTGGGCTCCGTGTCCGGCGTGCGCCAGGTGTCCATGACCACGCCCCTGTTTTCAAAGGGTCCCTCGGGGTGTGCCGCCACCGCCAGCCAGATCCGGGACTCCGAACTGCCAAACGCCTTGGTGGCCGAATAATACATGCGGTACTCGCCGCCTGCAAACTCCACATAGGGGGCCCAGAAACCGCCTGTGGGCTTATATCCTCTGCCATTGTCCCTGCCTTGGGAAATGGCCTGCTGGGACAGGGCATAACCCACAATTTCGAAATGCACCAGATCCCGGCTCCTGCGGATCGGTATCCCCTGCCGATAGGCGGACGTCAGTGCCGTGTCCGTGCTGTAGGAATAGTACATCCCGCTGACAGGATCGTACATCATAGACGGATCGTGGGATTCAAAGCAGGGATTTTGATCCCGGCTATGCAGATTCAGCCTAAATCCTGGTTCCATATTTTCCTCTTCCCCGCATAACTTGAGTTTGGCCTGAGCCAAACTCCTGCTGTGCTCGTGTTATTGCGTTAATGCGTATTTGAATGTTATACATTCAAACTTACCTTGCTCCTGCATATCGCAGGCTCGCCTGCGATATTGCATTAATACGTATTTGGATGTGTAACATCCAAGCTTACTGCCGGTTATAATAGTCGATGCCGCCGCTGGCAATAAAATAGGTTCTGATATATCCGTCTGTGGACACCACCACAAACTCGTTGGTGGCCTCCAGAAAATAGACATCGTCATTGTCCTCGGCCTCCAGCTTATGCAGGGCATCCGGATGGTTGATCACCGCGTTGGCCGCCGCCACATACTCCTCTACGGTATCGAACCCCATCTCAATCCCGTGCTTTTCATAGTGCTGGTTCAGCAGACGCTCATTGCGGAAAGAGTACAGTTCCTTTGGCGCGTCCTCCGCCCAGCCGACAGACTGTGCGTCTTCCAGAATGGAATCAACGGTGACCTCCATCCCGGGTTCCGAAGCCTCTGGGCTTTCAAAAGCGCTGCCATCCACATCTGCCGAACTGACCTCCCGGACATCCCCCGTCTCCAGGGCGTCGCTGCCAGGATCCAGCAGCCGCGCCGCACCGACTATAATCAATACAGCCACTGCCAGCACACTGCCCAACAGGGACTGTTTCTTACCGTTTCCCGATGTGTTATCTGCCATCTCAAACCTCCTCAAACACCGACACAATCAGTATCTCCACGCTCATCACGTCGTTCATGCGGCCGGTTTTTACCGCCTCCTCCGCCTCCACACACTTGGTCAGCGCCTGGCGCAGTGTGGAGGATTTGAACCGGGATGCCTGGCTTAAGTATTTGTTCACCGCAAAGGGAGGCACACCCAGACCGGACGCGATCTCCTTGTTGGACTGACCCTTGCTCTTCATGGCCTTGGCCTGGAGCAGCAGATTGCACTGCCGGGCAATCAGAAAGAGAATCCGCATGGGTGGCTCCTTCAAAGTCAGCAGGTCATAATACAGCTCCAGCGCATCCTTCTGACGCTTCTCCGCGATGGCAGTGACCATGTCAAAGATATGGTTGGACACACGGGTGGTACAGACCGCCTCCACGTCCTGGGGCTCCACCACCTCCCTGTCCATGCAGTAGCAGATCAGCTTCTCCAGTTCCATATGGATGTTTTCCATATCCGTGCCGGTTTTGCTCAGCAGCAGTAAAACCGTGTTCTCGGTGATCTTTTTCCCTTCCTTGCCCAATATGCCCGCCACCCAGCGCTTAAGGGTGTTCTCGTCCTGGGCCGCGAACTCCACCGCGCAGCCCTGGGCCTGAACCGCCTTATACAGCTTGCTGCGCTTATCCACCTCCGTCTCGGTGAAAATCAGCACGGTAGACTCGTTCTGCGCCTTCAAATACTCCGCCATCTGCTCGCCGCCGGACTTAAACAGGCCGCTGTTATCCAGAAAAATAACCCGGCGCTGCGCCAAAAAGGGCAGAGTCTCCGCCAGATCGATAATCTCCCCGACAGACACATTTCTGCCCTCGTAAATATGGTTATTCATATTGTCGTCCGGGGTACACAGCGCTCCCTTAAGCTTGTCCCGGTACTGGCGCTTTAGGTAGCGTTCCTCCCCGTATAAAAGGTACACCGGCTGAAACTGCCCCGATTTGATGTCATTTTGTATCCGCTGCATGACGTCCTCTTTTACCTACATTTCTCATCCATTCAGATGCTGTCTGAAAATCTCTCATATTCTTTATCCACAATAACACAAAATCCTGTATTTTTCAACGGAATTTCTTATCCCAACAGTCTCTCAATTAAAGTGATAGATGTAATTCTCCCAATCCGCCAAATAGAAACTCCCGTCCGGATTTCGGATAAACAGCCCCTCCTCCACAAGCTCTTCAATCAACTCGGCAGTCGCCTCCCCATAGGCCAGATTCCATTGGTAGGTGCTCTCATAGTGCGGCGACTTACTCCCAAGCTGGAAAGCTACCATCTGCATATAGATGTGCAGTTTTCTGTTTTCCCGGAAGGCCGCATTTTGAGGAATCTCCATGCCGGTTCGCCGACAGAAATCTGTCACCATTTCATACTGGGCCCTTGCCTCCGCCTGTCCCCAGGCGCCAACCACCGTATTATAGCTCTTGATTGGATCCGCAATCTCCGCCAGCCTGGCGGCGAGGTTCTTTAC
>CAMWTF010000102.1 GCA_947177105.1 uncultured Lachnospiraceae bacterium
TATATCATGAACCAAGAGACAAATACCGGCGGACTGGATAAATTTCGTCTGGTGGGCGCCCTGCTGGCAGTGGCTAACCACACCTCGCCTTTGACATGCATATCTGCGGAGGCTGATTTCTTTCTCACCCATATTCTGGCCAGGGTGGCAGTGCCTTTTTTTCTGATGGTAACAGGGCATTTTGTGCTGCCCCGCATCCTGGAACCCGGTGTCCGGGCACGGAGGCGGCTCCTGCGCTATCTGGTCCGCACTGGCATACTCTATCTGGCATGTATCCTGCTGTATCTGCCGCTGGGAATCTACGCAGGGCACTATAAGGAACTTACCGCAGCCAAAGTCCTGAAGATGCTGGTGTGGGACGGCACCTTCTATCATCTGTGGTATTTTCCCGCCAGTATGCTGGGCATGATCCTGTTGTATCTGCTGAGCCGCCGCCTGAAACTCCGCTCCATGACTCTGGTCTGCGGAGGGCTCTATCTGCTGGGATTGTCGGGGGATAGCTACTATGGACTGACACAGTACCTTCCCCCTCTGCGCAGTCTTTGCGACCTGGGCTTTCATGTGTGGTCCTACACCCGCAACGGGTTGTTTCTGGCGCCTTTGTTTCTGCTGATGGGAGTGCATGCGTCTTCGGCAAAGACGGCTTCGGCCCTGACCGGGGCAGAGGCGGCAAAGCCCACTCCAACTCTGGCGGCAGGACTGGCTCTGTCCCTGCTGGGAATGACTGGTGAAGCTTTCCTGCTGCGCTGTCTGGATTCCCCGCGCCATGACAGCATGTACCTTCTGTTGGTGCCGGTCATGTACTGCCTCTATGGTCTGCTGCTCCGCTCAAGCTGCCCGCCCTGCCCCAGGCTGCGCCGGATCTCTGCTATGATCTATATCCTCCATCCTGCCGTCATCGTAGCGGTGCGGATTTGTGCCCGGCTCCCCCATCTACTGCCGCTGATGGAACAGAGCCTGCTGCACTATCTGGCGGTGTGCCTGTTGACTCTGGCAGCGGCGTGGCTGCTCACCGACCTGCGGGATATGAAGATAAAGCACGGCAACCGTAATGAGTGATATGTGGACAATGCATTTTTATCCAGGGAGTTATGATAATAATACAAGTTTAGATGCTGCACATCCAAATACTGATTAACGCAATAACACAGGCGCAGTCTGCGTTATGCGGGAAAGAGGAAATTTTGAATAATTTAGACAGAACGAACTTTACATATTCCGAAGAAACCTTATGGGGGACCGTATCCTTGGATACCTCCCGCAGCAGGGCCTGGATAGAAGTCAGCCTGGACGCCCTGCGTCACAATGTAAGGTATCTAAAATCTCTGCTGCCGGAGCGCTGCGCCCTGATGCCTGTGGTCAAGGCCAACGCCTACGGTCACGGGGCCGGTTTGATTGCCGGAGAACTTAATTCCCTGGGCGTCCGCTCCTTTTGCGTGGCCTGTGTCAGCGAGGGCGTGGAGCTGCGCAGGCAGCATATCGCCGGAGAGATTCTGGTGCTGGGCTATACCCATCCCGATCAGTTTCCCCTGTTGGACCAATATGCTTTGACTCAGACAGTGGTGGACCACGCCCATGCCCTGGCGTTGAGCGCCTATGCCTGTTCCGACTCCAGACCCGCGCTCCCTCTGGAACTGGAGAAAACGCCTCTGTCCCTTTGCCCGAACCGTTCCCTGCTCCCCGTACATATCGCCGTGGACACCGGTATGCACCGTCTGGGGGAGTCCGCAGAACATGCGGCACAGATTCGGGAAATCCTTTCTCTGCCCGGCCTGCAGGTCACCGGCATGTTCACGCACCTGGCTGCCGCAGGCGGAATTGATGCCGCCTCCCGGGACTTTACAGAAAATCAAATTAACACTTTCTACCGGCTGATTACACAGCTGAAGAAATATCCGGATGAGTATAAACCCTCACATATAAGGCTCCATCTCCAGGCCAGCTATGGTATCCTGCGCTATCCCCTGCCCAATGTAGACTGCGCCCGCCCCGGCATTGCCCTGTATGGACTGCTGAGCAATGCCGCAGACACCCGGGCGTGTGCGGGCAAACTGCGCCCGGTGCTGTCCCTCCGCGCCCGCGTGGCCGCCATACACCAGCTTTCTGCCGGGGAATCCGCCGGCTATGATATGGCCTACACCGCCCCCCGCCCCACAACCATAGCCACCGTCACCATCGGCTATGCGGACGGCCTGCCCCGCAGCCTCTCGGAGGGCAGAGCAGCCGTGCTGCTCCACGGGCGGCGCGCTCCCATCATCGGCAGGATCTGTATGGATCAGCTGTTGGTGGATGTTACCGCCATCCCCGGGGTTCGGCCCGGCCACATCGCCACCCTGATCGGCCAGGACGGGCAGGAAAGCATCTCCGCCGCCGACCTAGCTGATGCCTGCGGCACCATCGCCAACGAACTGCTCAGCTGCCTGGGGCCCCGCCTGGAGCGGCTGGCCCTGTAATATATATTACGGTAAATAATTCTCCCTTCCTAAAGGCATACTTTTAGCTTTTTATGGACATTAAAATTGGGAGACAGCATCTGTCTCCCTAAACCTTTATCTTTGCCCACTTACCCCATTAAATATTGCTAAAGTTTCTCTTGGTTTCTATTGTAAACCTCTTAAAATCATGGTATTCTTGTCATTGTAAGTCAAAGCACAACAGGAGAAATTCTATGGCCGGGAAAATAATGCCGAATCGACTGGATCGGGTTTTCTATCAATATCAGCAGGAACTGGAAGCCAAGGCGCTGGAGGTTCTGCGCTCGGGACGGTATGTGTTGGGGCCGGAGGTGGAGAGCTTTGAGAGGGAATTTGCGGACTATACCGGTTCCCGGTACTGCGTGGGCCTAGCCAGCGGCCTGGACGCCCTGTGGCTGGCTTTTCGAGTTCTGGGAATCGGCAGCGGTGACGAGGTGATCGTGCAGGCCAACACCTATATTGCCAGCGTAATGGGTATAACCATCAACGGAGCCACGCCCGTCTTTGTGGAGCCGGATACTTTTTTCAATATGGATACCTCACGGCTGGAGAAACTTGTGACACAGCGTACAAAGGCCATCCTGGTGGTGCATCTGTACGGTCAGTCCGCCAATATGAAAGAGATTCTGCAAGTCTGCCGTAAATATCATCTGCGCCTGGTGGAGGACTGCGCCCAGTCCCACGGGGCATGCTTTCAGGGCAAAATGACTGGCACCTTTGGGGATATCGGCTGTTTTTCCTTTTACCCCTCCAAAAATCTGGGGGCCTACGGCGATGGAGGCGCCATCGTCACAGACGATGAGGAGATCGCCGGGAACTTACGGATGTATCGCAACTATGGCAGTGAAAGGCGCTACTACAACAAAGTGGTGGGGGCCAATTCCCGGTTGGATGAATTGCAGGCGGGGCTGCTGCGCGTCCGCTTAAAACACCTGTCGGAGTTGACGGAGGAGAGAAGGAAGCTGGCCGACCGATATAGTCAGGAACTACATAACGAACGGCTTCTTCTGCCCCAGGTGAGGCCGGACTGCGGCAGCGTGTGGCACCAGTATGTGATCCGCACGGGAGAGCGCGAGAAACTGATACAATATCTGGATCGGCAGGAAATCGGCACGATTATCCACTATCCCATACCGCCCCATCTATCAGAAGCCTATGCATATCTGGGACACAAGAGGGGAGACTATCCCCTTACCGAGGAATATGCGGATACGGTTCTGTCCATTCCCATGTATAACGGGATGACGGACGAAGAACAGGGGATTGTCATAGAGGCACTGAACTCCTTTATGGAGTAAACATGCGGAACCGAAGATCCACAGACCTTCTAAACAGCATGTTTCCTGCAAGCCCACTGATGAATATACGGACGCCCTAAGCGGCCGGATGTTCATCACCGTTCTGTGAACTTGCTGGGAACACGCGAAACTCTAAATAAGAGGATATTATGAATCTGGAAGAACAGTACAAAATCATAGAATTTGCGGAGCTGGGCGATGAACGGGGCAACCTGGTGGTGATCGAAGGAGATGGCGCAGACATCCCCTTTGACATCAAGAGGGTCTTCTACATATACGGCTCGGACCCGGAGGTGGTGCGGGGACAGCACGCCAACCGGGAGACAGAGTTTTTGCTGGTAAATGTGTCGGGCACCAGCAGAGTCAAGGTGGACAATGGCAGACAGTCCAAGGTGATCGAGTTGAACCGCCCCCGGATGGGACTGTATCTCTCTCCCATGGTCTGGAAGGACATGTACGATTTCTCTGAGGATTCCGTGCTGTTGGTGCTGGCCAGCAGACATTATGATGCGGCGGAATACATAAGAGACTATCAGGATTATCTGGCAGAGCTTGGCAAAATGGAGGGGCGGACGGATGAGTAAACTATCCATCGTGGTTCCGGTATACTACAACGAAGACACTCTGATGGACCTGTATGAGGACATGCAGGCCAAAATACTGGATCGGCTCGGGGACTATGAGATAGTCTTTGTAGACGACGGCTCCAAAGACCGTTCCTGGGAGATCATGAACCGTATCCGGGAGAGGGACTGCCATGTGCGGCTGGTAAAATTATCCCGTAATTTCGGAGAACACGCGGCGCTGCTGGCGGGCCTGTCCGTCTGCACCGGAGACTGCGCCGTGACGAAGCAGGCGGACCTGCAGGAGGATTCCGAGCTCATTCTGGAGATGTATGACAGCTGGAAAAAGGGAAACAAGGTGGTTCTGGCGGTTCGGAGATCCAGAGACGAGAGCCGGGTAAAAATCTTTTTTGCCAATCTGTACTATGCGCTGGTCAGGAAATTTGTGAATAAGAATATGCCCGCCGGGGGCTGTGACTGCTATCTTATAGACCGGAAAGTTATCGAGGTGCTGGAGAGGCTGGATGAGAAAAATTCCAGCCTGACGTTGCAGGTGCTGTGGGCGGGCTTTCAGACGGACATGGTATATTTTGACAGAAGAGACCGGGAAAAGGGGGAATCCAAATGGACCTTCGCCAAGAAATTCAAGCTGGTGATGGATTCCATGATGAGCTTTTCCTATGTTCCCATCCGTTTTATGTCCCTGGTGGGTGTGCTCTTCAACATCGGCGCTGTCATTCTGTTTATCAGTGTGTTGGTGGAATATTTTACCAAGGGAACCCCCATTGCGGGATGGTCTTCTCTGATGTGCGTGGTTCTGTGCTCATCAGGTTTGATCCTATTGATGCTGGGGATTCTGGGAGAATACCTGTGGCGGACCCTGGACGCGGCCAGGACCAGGCCGCCGTTCATTATAGACGAGGAGGCGGCGCCGGGAGAAAAGCCCGGGAGCGGCGTGAAACTATGACGACAAAACGATGGAAAATCATCCTTACAATCCTTTGGGCCGGAAGCCTGCTGGCTGCTTTGAAACTAATTTTTTTCGACTACACCATGGACGAGGAATACCAGCTGATGATGGGCTACCGCACCCTGCGGGGGGACTGCCTGTTCAGAGAGATGTGGGAGCCCCACCAGACCTCCGCTTTCCTGTGTACGGGACTTATGTGGCTATATAAAACTCTCACAGGAACCTATACGGGCATTCTGCTCTATCTCAGGGTCTGCACCACCTTGATCCAGGCCGGTATCAGCCTGTGCCTCTACCAGGTGCTGAGGCAGCTGCTGGAGCGAAATTATGCCCTGCTCTGCGCCCTTATCTATTTTAATATGGTTCCCAAGATCATTCAGATCCCCGATTTTTCCAATATGCAGCTGTGGTTCTTCACCTTGACGGTGCTGTGCCTGATCCAATACTACCTGCAAAAAGATCGGAAAAATACAGACAGATTCTGGCTTGTTTTTATGGCGGGCATGGGGATGGCCCTGGAGGTTCTGGCCTATCCATCCTGCGTGATCCTGTTTCCCTTTTTTCTGCTATATATACACCGAAAGTCCGGACCTGAAAAATGGCGTGACATAGGGCTGTTTACCGGCGCATGCGCTGTCAGCGCCTTGCTGTGGCTGTGCCTTGTGCTGCGCAATGTAAGCCTGGAAGAGCTGCTGCGCAATGTGGAATTATTGCTGGGCTTCGACCTGACCCACGAAATTTCCGGCGCCACCCAGGGAAAGATACCGGGCATCTTTTCCAATTTGCTGGGAGGCTGTGGTTTCCTGCTTCTGACCCTGCTCCTAAGTCTTCCCGGCATGCTCCTGGTGCGGAAAAAGAATCCGGGATGGGACAGACATCAATGTCTCCCTGTGTTTATGACCATCGCCGTATTTGTCTCCGAATGCATCCAGTTCTGCCTATGGACCGTGAAAAAGAGCGGCTACGAGGTGTATCAGCTGCACCTGCTTCTGCTATTGCTGGCCGGCCTCCTAGTCTGGAAACAGGCCGGACCACTCAGGAAATATTTTTCGGCCGGCATTGTCGGCACACTGCTCTCCCTGGCGGCAGTGATCTATATCAGCGACCTGGAAATGTTTTACGCACTGCCCCATGGGGTTTTGGGTGTGCTGCTTTGCGCTGTTCTCCTGGCGCTGGCCCTGAGAGAAGTTCTGGGTAAGACATCGGACAAATGGATCTATTTCCTGCTGATCAGCCTGTGCCTGGTGAGCATCTTTGGAAAGGGCTATACGCTCCGGGCGGGCCGGAACTACAATGTGGTGCCGGACACGGAGAGCGTCATGAAATGCGGCCCGGCGGTAGGAATTTTTTCCGACTATATGAACTGCTATATCTATAATTGCAATTATGAAGATTTCGGGACCTATGTAAATGAGGAGGACGTGGTATTGATTGTGACCAACATGGTCACGTCCGCAGGCACTACGCCCTACATGATGACTGGATCGGAAGTGGCGCATTACTCCATTGTGGACCCCACGGCCTACGACGAAAGGCTGCTGACCTACTGGGAACTGTACCCGGAGAAGCAACCCAATGTCATTGTGGTGGACTGCTGGTATGGGGAATTGAAGGAAGATCCCGAGAGTTGGATTATGAAGTATATTGAGGAGGATTTCGGATATAGCCAGGTAAATGATGGCAGGTATGTGCGGTTCTACAGAAAATAGGCAAAGCATATGCAACCGACATATAAGTTTAGCTGTCCAATGGTAAAAAAGGAATCCTATAATTATGAAAAATATAAAGCAATTTTTAAAATTCGGCCTGGTGGGGCTGTCCAATACTTTGATCAGCGAGATCATATATGCCGTGATCGTCTGCCTCAAAGGACATTATCTGTTGGCGAGCGCCACCGGGTTTGTACTCAGTATATTTAATGCCTACTATTGGAACAACCGATATGTATTCAAGGAAGATGAAAGCCTGGAAAAAAGAGTCTGGTGGAAGGTACTGATCAAGACATTTATAGCCTATCTCTGGGGATTTCTGGCCAATCTGATGTTATTGGTGCTCTGGATTGATGTACTGCATGTGGCAAATTATATGGAGCCGGCTGCCGGGCTGCTGGGCCAATGGGGTATCTATTTTCTGGACGCAGAGGTTCTTGGCAGCCTGTTTGCGGAGGGCGTCAACCTGGTTCTGGTGCTGCCTATGAATTATCTGGTCAATAAGCTATGGGCTTTTCGGCAAAGAAGCAGAGCAAATAATTCGTTTGAAAAATCTGTTGACAAGGTATAATAGGCCATTTATAATGACTATAAGGACAAAACCAGTCAAACAGGAGGCGTTAAAGTGCCCAAAAGCTATTCAGAGCAGGAACGGGAATACATCAGGAAACGCTTGAAAGAAGAAGCGGCAAAATGCCTTGCGAGGTATGGCGTTCGCCGCACGACAGTCGATGAAATCGTGAAGCGGGTCAATATTCCCAAAGGAACCTTCTATCTCTTTTATAAATCAAAGGAATTGCTTTTGTTTGAAGTTATTCAGGAGCAGCAGGAAAACGTCAATCGTGAGTTGTATCAG
>CAMWTF010000103.1 GCA_947177105.1 uncultured Lachnospiraceae bacterium
CACTGGCCTTGCGGCTGGGCGGCACATTCATCTCACTGCGCACATTGCGGATGCCGCGGACAGCCTCCTTGATAGTCTCGATGGCTCTCTCCTGGGCCTCATAGCAGCGCTCCTGCCGGTACACCGGCCAGCTGCTGATCATGATGGATTCCTCTTTTGACTGTAAGCTGCAGAAGATCTCCTCCGTGATAAAAGGCATATAGGGATGCAAAAGCTTCAGCGCGTCGATCAGTACCGTCTGCAATGTCCACAGCGCCGCGTTCTGGCTGGCAGCATCGTCCGTGTCGTACAGCCGGGGCTTCACCATCTCGATATACCAGTCGCAGAACTCGTCCCATATAAAGTCGTACACCTTCTGCACGGCGATACCCAGCTCAAAACTCTCCATATTGTCGGTCACATCTTTAATCAACATATTTAACCTGGACAGAATCCACTGGTCCACCGGCTCCAAATCCCCGGCGGCGGGCTCCGTCACCTCCTTGCCCTCCATATTCATCAGAATAAAGCGGGAGGCGTTCCACACCTTGTTGGCAAAATTGCGGCTGTTCTCCACCCTCTCATAATAGAAACGCATATCGTTGCCAGGGGCATTGCCGGTGATCAGCGTCAGCCGCAGGGCATCCGCGCCGTACTGGTCGATGATCTCCAGAGGATCAATGCCGTTGCCCAGGGACTTGCTCATCTTCCGGCCCTGGCTGTCCCGCACCAGGCCGTGGAACAGCACGGTCTTGAAGGGCTTTTCCCCCATCTGCTCATAGCCGGAGAAGATCATCCTAATCACCCAGAAAAAGATAATGTCATAGCCCGTCACCAGCACGTCCGTGGGGTAAAAATATTTTAGATCCTCGGTCTGTTCCGGCCATCCCAGGGTCTCAAAGGGCCACAGGGCGGAGGAAAACCAGGTGTCTAAGGTATCCGGGTCCTGGGTCAAATGCTCATGGCCGCACTTGGGGCAGCGCTCCGGCATCTCCTTGTCCACCGTCACCTCCCCGCACTTGTCGCAGTAATAGGCGGGAATCCGGTGCCCCCACCACAGCTGGCGGCTGATGCACCAGTCCCGGATATTGTCGGTCCAGTTGTAATAGGTCTTCTCCATACGCTGGGGGATCAGCTTGATCTCGCCCTTTTTCACGGCTTCCACCGCAGGCTTAATAAGCTCCTCCATCTTCACGAACCACTGTTCTTTCACCAGGGGCTCAATAGTGGTCTTGCAGCGGTCGTGGGTGCCCACATTGTGGGAGTAATCCTCGATTTTCACCAGCAGACCCTGTTTTTCCAGCTCTTTCACAATGGCCCTGCGGGCTTCATAGCGATCCATACCCGCATAGGCGCCGCCGTTTTCGTTGATGGTGGCATCATCGTTCATCACATTGATCACAGGCAGGTTATGGCGCTTGCCCACCTCGAAGTCGTTGGGGTCATGGGCGGGTGTGATCTTCACCACGCCGGTTCCAAACTCCCGGTCCACATAGGTGTCGGTGACAACGGGAATCACCCGGCTTACAATGGGCAGCATCACGCTCTTGCCGATCAGGTGCTGATACCGCTCGTCCTCGGGATGGATGGCCACCGCCGTATCGCCCAGCATGGTCTCGGGACGGGTGGTGGCAAAGGTCAGAAACTCCGTGTCGCTGGGGGTTCCGTCCTCGTTCATGACAGGGTACTTGATGTGCCAGAGATGCCCTGCCTGCTCCTGGTACTCCACCTCCGCGTCAGAGATGGAGGTATTGCACACCGGGCACCAGTTGATGATCCGGGCGCCCTTGTAAATATAACCTTTCTCATGCATCTTCACAAACACTTCCGTGACGGCCTTATTGCAGCCCTCGTCCATAGTGAAGCGCTCCCTGTCCCAGTCGCAGGATGATCCCATTTTTTTCAGCTGGGAGATGATGCGGCCGCCGTACTCCCTCTTCCAGTCCCAGGCCCGCTCCAGGAATTTCTCCCGGCCCAGATCATGCTTGTCGATGCCCTGCTCCTTCAATTTTTCTATGATTTTTACCTCTGTCGCAATGGAGGCATGGTCCGTACCCGGCTGCCACAGAGCATTGTAGCCCTGCATTCTTTTGAAACGGATCAGGATGTCCTGCATGGTGTTGTCCAGGGCATGGCCCATATGCAGCTGCCCGGTGATGTTTGGGGGCGGAATCACGATGGTGAAAGGGGTCCTGTTGTGATCCACCTTTGCATGAAAATACTTTTTCTCCAGCCACTTCTCGTACAATCTGTCCTCTATGCCCTTGGGGTCATAGGTTTTAGCCAACTCTTTGCTCATACTTTTCTCCTTCTTTAAAAATCTTCCTGCCTTTTCCTTGCAGGCTGTTTTACGTTTCCATGGCGGCACACATCAAAAAGCCCTCCGCAAAGCCTTCCGGCCTGCAAAGGGCGCTGTCGCACGTTACCACCTTTGTTCACAGGCATCTCACAATGCCTGCCTCTGTGACTTCCTCCAAAGTCCTATCCGCTAACGGGGATAAACCGTGACTCCCTACTCTCACCTTGACGCTGCGGCATATCCGACCACATCTCTTGTACCAATATGCAGCCCCAAACGGTCAATGCGTCTATTTCAGGAACCGGCTCAAAAGCTACCTTCGGAATGCCTTCCTTCAGGCGGCCTTCCAGCGTGTGTCCACAGCCGCCCTCTCTGACAAGGGGTCATTCCTACTCCTCTTTGTCACTGCCTTTGTCTGCGTACTATCTTATACTACATAACGCCAGAATTTACTGTATTGTATCGATTATACGTATATGGCTGGCGTTATGTAGTCAAGTCTCTCGGCAATTTTAACTGTTAATCAGTATAAATCAACGGAGGGGCATTTGTCAAGTCTAAATGATTGTCTGTATCACAAACAGCCCCAATGCTTTTATGGCCCGTTGTTCTTCCTACCTTAAAATCTCGAAACTCCGGATCATATCATCTATCTTACTTTTATTATCCCAATACACATCCTCAGGCAATTCCATGTAGATATAGTAAAAATCTCTGATAACAACACCTACAAGCATATAAGACTCTCCCGCCTTTTCTATCTTTTCTTCCACAAGAAGTCCCTTTAAATCATCTCCCAGCTGTATAACGCTGGTGTCATAGGCTTCATGCCAGGTAACTTTCCCCTGCATATGCACCACTTCGATTAGATTCTCCTTATTATCGGCCATGTAGATTTCCATGCCGGCCTCCGGTAAATCATATTCTTGACTGTCAGGGCCATACATAGATTCGCAGGTCCAATCTGAAGGAATCTCTACACTGAACTTACACTCTTCGTCTTCATATATGTATTTTTCAGTATTCTCTGTTCCACACCCGGACAGAGACGCAAGCAGAAACAGCAGCATGAACATGAGAGTTGGCTTTTTCATTTAGTAAACTGGAGCTCCTTTATTATTTTGCGGCACTCAGCACAAGCACCCAGTCGTTGGCCATGCCTTTTCTCGCTACGGGACTTGCGAGCCATTTCTTTTTTCCCTGAATCCTTATTATCTTTGCTCATCCAAGTACAACTGCACCCGGTTCTGGATGATCTCGGCCACCTGGGCTGCCGTCTTGTCCCCGGATATAAAGCTGTCGGCTTCCTCCACGATAATCTCCTCTATATAAAAGGTATTCTGAGCGCGGGGAACTGCCTGCTCTAAGATGCTCTTATATTCTTCCGTCCAGGGAGAGCCGTCCGGCTTTGTTGTCAGTACATAATATGTACCGCTCCCAATATAATACTGCCATGGATATTCCGGCGAATCCTCCATATAATACAGCCCTGTCTCCAACATGTCATTTCTGATCGGATGGGATAATTCTCTCTGCCGGCTGCTGTCAAAAAGAGCGGCCAGAAAATCGTCAATCAACTCTCTGTGCTCTGCCTGGGCATTTACTACTAGGAAATAATCGGAGTTCCAATAGCTTCCGCTCCCGGATTCGGTGGGGAAACCTACCGAGTGGAACCCTTCTCCCATGTCGGACATATCCGCGCTAAACTCCCAGAAACTTTCCATATTAACTTGGAAAGCGGCGATTCTTCCACTATTCATGAGAGCCGGACTATCTTTACCGCCTGTGGCCTTCTTGACTGCCTCCAGCGCCTTTATAAACAAAGGGTTGTCAAAATCACAGATGCCTGTCTCCATATCCAGAAAAGGAGAGTTGGGCAAATCCTGCAGGAGCAGCAGGCGCAACGCGTTTATCTTCGCCATATACCTGCTGCCGCTCATCCATTTAGTGACTTCGGGATGCCCTTCCATCACTGCCATAACTTCTTCCAGTGTCCAGCTATCTCCCTGCCATAACTCGTCCGAGACCATCAGTGTGGTCACATATGCCTCGGGGGACAGCCCCACCTGCCGCCCGTCTATCACACCGCAGGAGAGCGCACTTTCATAAAGGGACCCTCGCAAGTCTTCCCCCAGTACTCCGGTCAAATCCGCCAGCACACCTTTCTCATACAGCACCCGCATATCTTCACCGGACACATAGTAGATATCCGCGCCCTGCCCGGCTGTCAGGTCCGCCAGCATTCGCGCGCGGAAAGATTCCATAGCCCCTTCCGGCTGCCGCACAAGGATCGGATGTTCCATATGCTCCTGTGAGAACATGGTAGCGCTGGCGGCTATAAAGGAACTGTCCTCCACCAAACTCACCAACTGGATAGGATCTTCCTCCCAACCAGGCTCATTGCCCAACTTACAGATGATAGCCTTCTCCCTGCTACAGTCCAAAATCAAAGGCATGCCTGTATCGCTGATGCCGATACAGGTCATAAGTTCGTTTCTTCCCAGCCCTAATTCTCCGTAGTCAAAGCAAATCCCTCTGTCTCCTGTACAAAGATCCCAGCGATACAGCTGGCCTTCACGTCCATAATATAGGACACCGTCTCCGTTGATTCCCATTGGACTTGAAAAGGGTAATTGTTCCGTGAAAACCCTCTCTCCGCCAAGCGCGGGGGCATACATTACCAGACGCATTTCATTTTCCGCTATGCTGTGTTGTTCAAAAACAGGGATCCCTTCCTCAGTCTTCATGGCATAAGAAAAATAGGCATCCTCCTTATCCCAGATCAATTCTGTAAGGACGCTTCCCTCTGCGTCCAGTACCAGGATCTTTTTCTCCCCAAAGATAGATCTCAAAAAAAAGTGTCCCTCACCGTCAACGCTGGCAGACGAAAAAACTACTCCGTCATCCAGGAACCCTCCATTTTTCTGCATAGGCGGATATAGATCGACCGCGCCCAGGTAATCCCCTTCAAATGAAAAACGCATAGCCAGATAAGACACTGTTTCATCTTCTTCAAATACTTGCACAAACAGCACATACTCTTGAGCATTTCTAATGTCAAAAGCGGAAATATACTTCTCCGCCTCTTCATATTCCTCCATTTCCGGCAGTTCGATACGCCGGTGCCAGATCTCGCCCGTATCATTCTCATACCCGCTTAAATAGTAGTCTCTCTGCCAGAATGTATTTGTGCGAGTCGAAAATGTATCCAAAGAGTAAAAATTTGCCCCCCGGCATCTATACATACTGGAACTGCTGTCATACTCCTGCTCCGGCTGATATTCCAGCCCACTGATATATTTTTCCACATAAAATGATCCTCCCGTATAAGAATCATTGCTGTGCCGCCAATTTTCTGTCTTCCAGTCGTAAGCGCCGCGGTCCATTTCCGTCTGAAGCAGACCTTCTGTGTCATTCCCTCCAGATTTTCCACAGGCCGTCAGTATAATTAAAAGGAATACTATAAGTCCGTATGTAATTTTCGCATAGTTTCTCCTCTTAATAGATGTATCTCCTTCCTGCCAGTATAATTTCAATGTTATTGAGAGAAGTTTTGCGTATGAATTCCTTGGGCGGGATATTTTATGACATCCACTACCTCTCCACAATTGTAACACATATAAGTCGTCACATTTCTCTTCAGTATATAATGACATGATTCTAAATTTCCGTCATTATTCAGATCGTGCATGTGATCGTACTCCTCCAAGACCTCTACGGAGTAATCATACCACATAGAAACATGTTCGCATGCCGAATTTCCTGCAGCGTTCACAGTTAATCCACTAAATAACAGCCCTAAAATCATCAACGATGCCAATGTTCTTTTTTTTCATCTCAATTTCCTTCATTTGTTTTTGATAATTTTATTGTATCATGTTCTTTCCATATGTCAACATAAGTTTACTTAATCAAATGCATAAACGTATTATTTTAAATCACAATATAAAAATTACCCTTGCAATAGTATAATTCGCATACTTTGTCATGGATGTAGGAAGCATCCCTCCATCATTATACATATTCATACACCAAGCCATATTTTCTCTTCCAAAAACTGGACTGGTAAAAAAGTTTTATTTTGGCACTTTTAGAATGGCCACTTTTGTGTAAAATAGAGAGCAATTCATCTGATCAGAGAAAGAGCCGCTCCGGCGGCAGATTGTGAGGAAAAATATTATGAAGAAAGTGCAAAATCAAAACGCGTCCGAAACGAGGAAAAAGAGTTACCTGCTGCTGATCATCGGCGCGGTGCTGCTGGCCGCAGCCATAGCCTTCACCGTATATGCCCATGGCGGCAGCTATGCCGCCTCTCTGGAGACAGGCAGCCAGCTGTCGGAGGTCAAAGCAATGGTCAAGTCCGTGGAAGCCGGGGAGACTACAGGAGACCTGGAAGCCCTGAAGGCGCAGCAGACACAACTCACCGATCTCAAACTCAGCCAGGAACGCCCCTACTCCTACGGACTCACCGCCCTGTTTTTCTCCCTCCTGCTGGTCGCCAAGGGATTGTACAATGCGCTGGTTGGCACTATAAACAACCGGGAAAACATAAAGAGACTGGCCATGGCCGGTCTGATGGCAGCCCTGTGCTATATCGGCTTCGCCGTGTTTAAAATCGACATTCCCGTAGGCCCCGGCAAAACGGCCTTCCACTTTGGCAATGTGTTCTGTGTGCTGGCAGCTCTGCTGCTGGGCGGCTTCTGGGGCGGCCTGGCCGGCGCCATCGGCATGACCATCGGCGACCTGACCACCGCCTATGTGACCAGCGCCCCTAAGACCTTCCTGCTGAAGCTGTGCATTGGCCTCATTGTGGGACTGGTAGCACATGGGATATTCAAGTTAAGCCGCACCCACTCCAAGAAATATATAACCGGGGTCACCATACTTGCCTGTGTCTGCGGCATGGGCTTTAATATGGTGGCTGACCCGCTGGTGGGATATTTTTACAAGATGTATCTGCTGGGTATTCCCCAGGAGTTGTCCGCCGCCCTGGCCAAAATGGCCACTGTCACTACCTCCGTCAACGCCGTGGTGGCCGTCATCGCCGCCAGCATCTTTTACCTGGCGCTGCGGCCCGCCCTGCGCAAGGCCGGACTATTTATCCAGGTGACGCCCGAGAAGTCCGATATGGAATAGACAACGTCCCCGGCAGGAATGCTGTGTGCCAAGTAAGACAGCATTCCTGCCGGGGAACACTGCCTGGACCAGCTTTATTGTTTATGACGGCCTTCCGCCCCTTGCGGCATGAAACTTCTGGTATATCCTGTTGTTTCAGCAGAATGCCACTGCTCTTCATAAAATTACGCAAGTTCACGTATCTGCTCTGCCAGTAATTGTTTTCTTAGTTGTTTTATTGTTATAATTGAGAAAATTACCTGAATAATCAGCATCAGGATAAAAAAGCCTGCCATTTCCCATGTTGGGAACTGGTAACTTACTTCCCCAAACACACTCATTGCGCTAAATACCTTGCACACAAGAATACCTAAAAGAGTTCCGAATGAAATGGAAAGTACAAATACGCCCAGCGTATAGAGCAAACCTTCGGTTAGCAGCATCTTTGATATTTGACGATTGC
>CAMWTF010000104.1 GCA_947177105.1 uncultured Lachnospiraceae bacterium
ATTTTGGCAACAAGGACGGCGTAGGCACCTTCAGCATCGTGATCAAGCAGAAGAAGGATAAACTGAACTTGGTTTCCATTGATGGCGGATACGTTGGCGCCTGATTTCTGGTATCACAAAGGGCGTATCTTGAGGGATGCGCCCTTTTACCACTTATTTTTACTCCAAAGGATTTTGGCGGAAATTCGGTGGAAGTCCTTTGGAGTAGAGTTAAGGAAAGGCAGAAAAGGCATGGCAGAAGCAAAAGACTATTACAGAATCCTGGGTGTGGCTTTAGACGCCACTGAGGAGGAGATTAAATCCGCATATCGGAAGATGGCCAAGAAGTATCATCCGGATGCACATCCCGGCGACAGGGAATGCGAGCGAAAGTTCAGGGAGATCAATGAGGCGTATGGCATATTAGGAGATCCAGGGAAGAGAAAGAGATATAACGCGGAAAACAACAAGGACAAGGTTAAGGCCAGCAGGCCGGAAGTGAATTATCAGAATATCTACAATAGATTTAACAATATGTTTGGAGGCCGAAGCAATATGGGAGCTATGGTCCAGAATGGGGGATCGGAGCAAAAGGATAAGAATCCGCTGGATACCACGGAAATATTTGAACGCTTTATGGGGATAAAAAGGTGATAAGACTATGAAAAAGGTGATAAATTGGCTGATTGCAGTGCTCTCCATGGCAATTGCCATGCTCCTGGCATTCGGAACCAATGCCTCCGGTTTATGGATATTTATAGTCATGGTATTCTCCCTTCTGCATATTGTGATGGCGGTGAAGAGAGAGGTGGTCCCGATGGGCAGAAAAACGGCGGGCGGAACGGTCAACAGGTCCGTGCTGCCCTCCACAGCGCTGACAGAACTGGTGCTGCTGGGAGAGGAGAACGACAGGCTGGCTTCCTGGAATATTTATGGCAAGAACGGCATTGTCATAGGAAGAGATGTGGGGGAAAACCATGTGACTGTAAACCTGGAGAACAGCACCTATGCCAGTATGATAGACGTGGAGCATGCGGTGCTGAATTATTCCGGCGACAGTTGGTACATAGAAGATATCTCGGAGAGAAACGGCGTCAGTATACAGAAGCAGGACGGCAGGAAATATAAACTGGCTTATGGAAAGCCCTGTAAATTGGAGAAGGGGGACATCATCTGTGTCGCTCTGACCAGATTACAGATCCTATAGGCTTGGGAAGAAAGCAGAATAGACATAAGGACGGTAAGGAAAATGGGAGAATCGAACTTAATCAGGTGTCAGAACGGACATCTCTTCAGCAGGAAACGATATGGAACCGTGTGTCCGTACTGTAATGTGGAGACGGAGACAAAGGAAAAGAAAGAGACTATGACATCGGAGGTGGACCTGGAGGAACAGATCTTCAAGGACGACGTAAAGCCGGTTTGCGGATGGCTGGTATGCATCTCCGGCCCCAGACAGGGCAAGGACTATAAGATTGTAAACGGGAAGAACTTCATCGGCAGGGCAGATGACATGGACATCCAGATTCTGGGGGACAATGAGATATCCAGAAGGAATCATGCAGTGGTGGTATTTGACCCCAAGAAGAAGGAGACGGTGCTGCTGCCGGGAGATTCCAATGGCTTGGTATATCTGAATGAAAACGCGGTTTATACGCCGATGACACTGAGCCCCTATGACAAGATAGAAATGGGACAATCCGTGTTCGCCTTTCTGCCTTTCTGTGGAAATCATTTTATGTGGGGAGAGAAAAACGGCAATGGGTGAAGCATATTGCGGGATCGCTATCCTGGCAGCACTGATTCTGTTGCTGGAGATCATAAAATTATGGGCAGGCAGGGAGAAAGGCAGCCCGCTGCCCGATGTGGGGACCTGCATGACCATCGGCAGCCGGGAGGTGCAGGAGGATCAACTGGCCTGCATAAGCACTGATGCCGGAATGATGGCGGTTTTGGCAGATGGAGCCGGCAAAACTTATGGCGGCAGGATTGCTGCCAGGACGGCGGTGGAGACCTTTCAGGATATCTTCGGGGATTACAATGCCTTTAACAATCCCCAATATTATTTTCGAAAGGCATTTCAATGCGCAAACAGGGAGATCTTGAAGGCGTTGGGAGATGAAAACCGCGGATCGGCCAGTGTGGGATGCGCCCTGATCCGCAACGGATATCTGTACTATGCTCTGGTAGGGAACGTGAAGATCGGTGTTTTCAGGGAAGAGACTCTGGTTCCCGTCTCAGCAGGGCACACGGTGGCGGTTATGGCGGAAAGGAAATTCAAGGAGGGGAAGATATCCCGCCAGGATACGCTGTCCTTGTTAGAAAACCAGAGGCTTTACAATTATCTGGGAAAGGACGGTTTCCGGGATATTGAGTTTTTTGATGCGCCTGTGCGGCTTTTAAAAGGCGATATTTTGATCCTGATGAGTGATGGAATCTATGAGCTTCTGGGGTTTCGGGAAGTGGAAGAGGTGCTGCGGGAGCAGGGGAACTGTCAGGAAAAAGCATTGCGAATCATAGAGAAGGTGAACTGCAATGCCAGTGAGAACAAGGATAATGCCAGTGTGGTTCTGATTGGAATATAATCCGGGAACGGGGGCACGATGAGAAAACAGAATTCAGAGTTTTTGACAGCCTTCACCTCTGAGGCAAGCCATGATATCAAGAACACGGATTATTTTGGATATGTGGAATTGGATGACTATGCCTGCTATGTCATAGCCGACGGAATTGATGACCAATTGGAGGCGTTGAGTGCAAGGCTTGCGGTGACTGCAGCCACATCCGCATTTTTGGAGGCACCGTCTATGAGTCGCCGCGCGGTGAAGAGGTGTCTGAAAGCGGCCAATAGGGCATTATTGGAGACGAAGAGCAAAACCAGGCTGAAAGCGTCAGTGATTATTGTACTGACTGATTATGTGAAACTGCGATATGGGCAGGCGGGTAATATCCGGCTGCGGCTGTATCGCAATGGCTTTCTGCAACATGAGACCAAGGATCAATCCCTTACCTTGGATATGGTGAAGGAGGAGCGGGTATCTCAGGACAAGGTAGCGGCACATATAGAGAGAAATAACCTGTATGCCTATCTTGGACAGGAGAAGGACTTTCATCCGGTGGTGTCCAGAAAAATGAAACTCACGGATTCCGACGTGCTGGCCCTGTATACGAGAGGTGTCTGGGAGCATGTGGATGAGGGAGAAATCCGGGATGTGATCGCGGAAGCCTCAGATAATCCAGCGGAGACGGTAAACAGTATCGAGGACATGCTGCTGTCCCGTCAGCCCGAGGATTTAAACAAGTATACGCTGGCAGTAATCTTTTGCAACAAACTGTTTGCTGACCCTAATAAGAAGAGGAAACTGCGCCGGGTTCTTATGCTGATGATACCCGTGCTCCTGGCGGCAGGCACCATAGCTGTGATGTTGGTGGTGCGCCACAACAAGCGGGCGGAAAAGCGGGAGCAGATGGAACTGGGATATACGGACACTATCGAATATATCCAGATGGACAATTACCCGAAGGCGCAGGAGAAATGTGAGGCCGCTTATGACCTGGCTAAGGATCTGAAGGACGTGCAGATGACAACAGAGCTGGGGGACCTTATGAAACTGGTGGAGGCGGTAATGCGGGGACAGCAGCTTTTGGAGGATAAGAAATATACCGAGGCACAGGAAGCCTTTCTGGAAGCGGCAAAGCGAGCAGAATATGTGGACAGGCTGGGAGCGGATTATATCAGCCAGCGGCTGGAACTGACAGCTGCGTATATATCCGTGTACGATCTGATTTACCTGGGAGATTCTCTCACCGCCAACCTACAGTATGAAAAGGCGGAGGAAAAATATCTGGAGGCAAAGGCGCAGGCAGCCAAGATCTATTTTAATGAGGGCAGAACCGATGCGCTGGATGCACTGGATGCGCTGTACGAAGCACAGAAAGAGCAGCGCCAGGAGGAGGATGAGGCCCGCAGGGAGCAGCTGACCCAGGAGGAGGCGGGCAACCAATTGCTGGCCCAGGGGGATACGGCGTATGCGCAGGGGGACTATGAGAGCGCAAAGGTATATTATTCGTCCGCGATGCAAAAATTTGTGCAGCTGCAAGATCAGGTACAGCAGGAGGTCATACAGGAGAAACTGGAAATTGCCCAGCGAAAGCTGGATGAAAAAGAGAAGCTGGAGGCAGAAGCGGAAAAATATATCCGGCAGGCGGAAATCCTGTCTGATGCGGGAGACTATAACAGTGCAAAGAAGTATTATCTGTTGGCCAAAGATATATATGCGGCTATGAAGGAAGAGGACAGGCTGGATGAGATCAGCAGGAGAATGGAGATGCTGAACATTAAGGAGGAGGGACAGGTTCCCGCTCCGGCTTTGGAAACGGAACTGGTTCAATAGGGAAAGAGGTGAAAGCAGTGGAAACGGGCAATGGCTTCGACATGGAGCAATATATCCAAAAGCGTATGATGGAAATATCCCGGTTGGAGGACAGGGCATCCTACAAGGAGATCGTTGGGAATCTGCTTTTGGAACTCTATCGGTATAACCAGGAGGCATATGAAAAGCTGGAAGAGAGAATATTGCAGGAAAGCGATCCTGGGCAAGGCAGCTATGCGGTTTATATGGGGCTGACGGACGGAAAGCATTATGATGCCACAGACTCCTTCCTGTACCCCATGCGGGAGGAGGATACAGGAAAGCGGGAGGTTTCCGCCAAGGCTGTCAATGAGGCGGTAAAAAACGGGGATCCCATCCGCCTTTACACAGTTTTTCTGCAGGCCAAGGCATCTGTGATCTGCCGGCTGCTTCATGAAAACAGGGAGTTTTCTGGTGTGATCCAAACTGACAAGAGGCAATACAGGGGTACTTTCACTCTGCGGCGCAATGAGATTTATCTGGAGATGGTAAAAGATTTGTACTATGTCTTTTCCGCCAACAATCAGCCCTGGACAACGGTATGTGAAGCCTATCTGATGAAACTGTTGGATGTGTATCTGAGTACGGCGGAGAATATACCGGAGAAGGATGTCATCAAGGAAATCCGTGTGGATTTTGAGGGGTATGCCGACCTGGTGCAGTATGACAGATTTCCCCTGTGGAACCTGAGAAAGGTCAAAGAGAAGACCAGCACCTACCCTGAACCCTGCATTGACAAGGTAAACTATGAACATCGGATTTTTGCCCACAGACTGGATCCCGACTGCGAATACCTGGTTGCGGATACGGATGTAGAAATCACCAATATTCGGCGGGTAAATGGAGATCTGCTTATCTCCTGTACACTGGATGCTCCCTATGAGTGGGAATTGTACCAGATAGGCCAGGAGTATAAAAGGGGGCATTACCCCTATCCGATTATGGGAAATTGCTGCAAGGATAGTCTTTCGGGAAATATCACGGAACTGTACCGCAGGAGTATCAAGACCAGGGGAGAGATGGCCCGTCTGATAGAAGCCTTTGACTATGGCAGTTATGTGGCGTTTAAGGGCGTAGAAGTGTGCAAATCGCCTCCGGAGCAATGGGAATGGTCCAACTACAATATGGATGGATTTGTTCAGGACGAAATTCGCATTGGGGATGTGCAACAGGTGCTGCTGCTCCATTTTGCGCCAGTGGATGGAGAGAATTACCTGAATGAGGACATTATGAGCTTTTACGTGACACAGGTACAGAAACTTTTCCCGGAGTATCAATGCATAGGCAGGTTGGATAAGGAGAGTTAGTGTGAATTTTTTATGGGATATTGCTTTACGGGCTCAGGCCCAGGGCAGGGCGGAGGAGGATTTATTTTTCTGTCAGGCGGAGGAATTCAGCCCCTTTTATGAGCAGGCGTTCACCTGTCTGAATGAAGCAGACCTGCCGGAGGGGAAGATAGAACTAAATCTCTTTATCCGGTTTGCTTCCGTTTTTCAGGATATCCTGGCTCAGGAAGGGGAGGCTGCGACAGCCTTTGGGGAATACTTGACGGATGCGGCTCTGCACACACTCCTTTACACGGACCTGCGCCAGGGGCTTTCTATGAGGGACATCTATATCAGAAAGATCCGGCAGGAGTTGGAGCAGGGAATATTTTGGAGGGATGCCGCAGGGACCTTTCGGGAGATTTCCATGGCGGAGAGGAATCGTCTGGCGGCGCTGGCGCTGACCCAGATGCAGACAGGATCGTCACTTATGATTTTTCGCAGGAGCATCAAGGTACTGTTTCCGGAAGCGGTCCTCTATCAGATCCGGGAGGATCGTAAGAAGCTTCTGCTGTACCTGAGCGGCAGCAAGACGCAGCAGAGGGAAGAGCGGCTCGGTCTTGTGCAGGATCTGTTTCTTCCCATGAACTATGAATTACGCACCTTCTGGACGTATCACTTTGGCATAATCGGCGTGGACGATGCCATGCAGATAGACGAAATCGCTATTTATTGAGAAGAGGACACAGGTTGGGATGGATAGATATACATACACGCTGAACCAGAAGAACCGGCAAGAAAAGCCGCTCCACTATTACACCAGGGAGCAGCTGGAACTGATGACCACATACCAGCTGCGGGATATCTGCTGGAAAGAGCAGATTCTCAACGGCATACAGGCGCCGCTGGACAAGGAGGAGTTGATCCGCCAGATCCTGCGGTTTAGGGGGCGAAAGGAAAATCTATATATTCGCGGGCAAAACGATGAGGGACTCCTGCGGCTGGAGGAGCTTTTGCACACGGCGGCAATCCATGCCTATCCTCAGGCCATAAAGGGCTGTGCCAAGATCGTGGCCTATGACGGCCTGGCTGTGGACTATTTTGACCGTTTCACCATCGGGTACCGGCCGGAAATTGTGTGTACCAATGCCCTACTTGTGAGCGGCGGTCAGATCTGCGCTATTTTCCAGGTGGAGCAGTTCGGGGAGAGAACGGACTGCCTGTACCTGACCAAGGGGGCGGATGTGAAATGCAGAGAATCCTCGGTGAAGAGTTACCAGTTGTACTGTATGGAGCGTCCTCTGTCGGAATGGCTTTACCGACTGTATGAATCGGATTATGATACGCTGCCGGAACACCTGAATTTCTATATCGTGCCGGTGATGGATTTTCAGGTCCGGGAGCTTTTGGAGATCCATATGCCCTTGGCCATTGACTTCGGCACCACCAACACCACAGCGGGAACCTATCTGGACTCCGGCTATCTGGAAAGGCTGGAGGGAGACCCGGTGCGGAAAGCGCTTCGGGAAAATGACGTGAACTATGTGACCTGGCTCAAGGGAGACGAGTGCGGCGGGGAAGAGGAAGTGCCTATTCTTCCCTCGGTGGTGGGAATTACAAGGATAGACGGGCAGCAGGTCCACTATGTGTTTGGACATGAGGCATCACGGCTGTTCCAGATGAGTTATATAGACGAGGGATTCTGCGTTTTTTATGACATCAAGAGGTGGATCAGCGACCCGGACAAGGAAGAGGAACTGGTGGATAGGGACGGACACCGCTGTTTTGTGAAGAGGAAGGATATCATAAGGGCATTCCTGGAGTACGTCATCTCCTGTGCCACCCAGCGGTTCAAATGCCGCTTTGACAGCCTGCACATATCGGCTCCAGTAAAGCAGAAAAAGCTTTTTGCGGACTTGTATCAGGAAATTCTTCCCGGCTACAAAATCGAGCGGGAGAATATGCTGGACGAGGGCGTGGCGGTGCTGTACAACTCTATATCCGAGTTAATTAAGGCAGGATATTACGAGGACAGACAGGAATTGCGGGCGTTGATTATCGACTGCGGGGGAGGAACCACTGATCTTTCCTCCTGTCGCTTTTCCATCCAGAACCAGCGGGTATCCTACAGAATTGACATTGCCACGGCCTATGAG
>CAMWTF010000105.1 GCA_947177105.1 uncultured Lachnospiraceae bacterium
ATGGTGGCCTATCCGGGTAAGCTTTTTACCAGAGATGAAATACTGTCGGATATCTGGGATATCTCCGGGAACTTCGTGAACGATAACACTCTGTCCGTCACCATCAAGAGGCTGCGGGAGAAGCTGGGAGATACGGACGGTAAGACTATCAAAACTGTCCGGGGCATGGGATATCGCATAGAATGCCAGTGAAATAAATAGGCCAAGCAGCAAGGATCACTTATGCAGGAAAGAGACGGATATGAAACTAAGATGGAATGAAGAATTGAAAAAACTGATTAGGAGGTTGGTCCTGTTTATAGTCGCCGCCGTTTTGCTGGCGAATCTGACCCTGGGCGCCTTCAAAAACCAGATGCGCAGGGAATACACGGCGTTGGCGGCGGGAGTCCTGGAGAATGTGCGGCGGGCATATCCCCTGGTATCTGAGGAGCAATTACTCAGGTTGTTGGACGCGCCAAGGGCCACAGGGGAGGGACAGGAGCTTTTGGCGAGATATGGCATCTTTACAGATTATGGCAGCCGCACACTGGAAAGCCAGGAGGAGCGGCTGCTGCGTTTTCAGGTGGGTATGAACGCGATTTTGCTGCTAACGCTTTTTCTGGGGATTCTGGGGATCCTTATTTATCTGCAAAGGCGGCAGCGGCGCATCGAAGAGCTGCAGCGTTATATGGAAAAATTGAGCAGGGGCGATTATTGTCTGAACCTGGAAGAAAACACTGACGACGAGCTCAGCGGACTGCGCAATGAGGTGTACCGGCTAACAGTGCAGCTGAAGGAATCCGCCGCTCTGGAACAGAGGCGGCGGCAGGCGCTGGCGGACTCTGTGGCCAATATTTCCCATCAGCTGAAGACGCCCATGACATCCATGACTATACTTTTGGATAATCTGGCAGAGAATGAGGAGATGGACCGGATTACCAGACATCGTTTCCTGTCTGAGGTCAGCAGACAGCTGATGGGGATGTCCTGGCTGATTGCCAACATGTTAAAGCTCTCACGGCTGGAGGCCGGGGTGGTGGAATTGCAGCGGGCCCCGGCGGAGGCGGGGCAGCTGGTGGAAAAATGTATTGCCAGACTGCAGCCGGCGGCAGAGTGGAAGGCGGTTCGCCTGGATGTGCGGCTGCAGCCGGGAGCGACTTTGTATGTGGATGAGAATTGGACGGTGGAGGCGCTCTGTAATATTATCAAAAATGCTATTGAGCATAGCCCCGTGGAGGGCAGTGTACGGATTTCCTCCTTGGAGAACGAGATCTATACCGAGATCTGTGTGGCGGACAGCGGTATTGGGATATCCGGGGAGGAGCGGGAGAAGCTGTTTCAGAGATTCTACCGGGGGAGCAATGCGGCCCAGGACAGCATTGGCATCGGCCTGGCGTTGGCCAAAGAGGTGGTGGAACAGCAGCACGGGCATATCCAGGTGGAGTCCAAGGAGGGGGAGGGGACGGTATTTTCTCTTAGATTTATGAAAATTTAAAAATGTCACGGAAATGTCATTTCTGTTTTCTATACTTAAGAAAAGCAATCGCCAAAGCAGGGTACAGGCGGTGGCGGAAAGATGAATAGTAAAGGTATGGTGAATGACATGGAAATCTTACGAACAGAGCATTTGGTCAAAAGATACGGAAAAGGCGGCAACGAGGTCCTGGCGGTGGATGATGTGTCCTTCTCTGTGGCAAAGGGAGAGTTTGTGGCAGTGGTGGGCAGCTCCGGCAGCGGAAAGTCCACGCTGATGCATATGCTGGGTGGTGTGGACCGGCCCACCTGCGGCAGAGTGCTGATAGAGGACACGGATATTTACGACATGGATGATGACAGGCTGGCCATATTCCGCAGGAGGCAGGTGGGGCTGATCTATCAGTTTTACAATCTGATCCCTGTGCTGAACGTGGAGGAGAATATTACCCTGCCCTGTGAGCTGGACGGCAGGCAGCCGGACCCGGAGCTGGTGAGGGAGCTGGTGCATACCCTGGGGCTGGAAAAGCGGCTGGAGCATCTGCCAAACGAGCTCTCCGGCGGACAGCAGCAGCGGGTGGCCATCGGCAGGGCGCTGATTACCCGGCCTGCCATTCTGCTGGCGGACGAGCCCACCGGCAACCTGGACAGCAGAGCCAGCGATGAGATTATGGCGCTCCTCAAGGAGGCGAACCAGAAGTATAAGCAGACCATCATCATGATCACCCACAATCCGGAACTGGCCAAGCAGGCGGAGAGGGTGCTGACTATAGAGGATGGCCGCATCTGGGAGAGACAGACGGCGGAAGGAGAACTTCAAACAGGGGGGACGGAGAGATGAATGTATTGCAGAAATGTTGTTTTCGCTCCCTGAAAGAAAACCGCAAGCGTACGCTGGTGACTATCATAGGGGTGATCCTGGCCACGGCGCTGATCACGGGTGTGGCCTGCCTGGCTGTCAGCTTTCGGGAAAGCATGGTGGAATATGAAAAGAAGGAAAACGGAGACTGGCATTACAGCTTTTTGGGAGTGGAGCCAGAGAACCTGAAATATTTTGAGGGAAACAAGCGCCTGAAAAAAATCGTGCTGAAGCAGCCCCTGGGCTATGCTGTCCTGGAGGGAAGCCAGAATCCCGACAAACCTTATCTCTATCTCAGCGCTGTGGACGAGGAAAGTATAGCCGCCTACGGTCTGGAGCTGACGCAGGGGCGGATGCCGGAAAACGGTTCGGAACTGGTGATCAGCAGACATATTATTTACAATGGCATGGTGGAACTACGGCTGGGGGACACCATCACTCTGGAGGTGGGGCAGAGGGTGTCGGATGGCTATCCGCTGTACCAGAATAATTCTTACACTTACGAAGAGGAGATGCTGATTGATAAGGAGAGCAGAACCTACACCATCGTGGGCATTATCGAAAGGCCCAATTACAATGTGGAGGATCGCATTGCGCCTGGCTATTCCGTGTATACATATCTGGAAGATCCTATGGCGGCGGACTCCCTGGAGATCTATGCCAGTTATACGGATTGGGGGCTGCGCCATGCCGATCAGGTGAATGCGGGACTGAAAGATCTGGCAAGGGCGGTGGAAGATAACTATTATCTGCTGAAATGGATTCATTTTACCTTTACTTCCTCCACCATGAATATGATCTATGCCATGGCAGTGGTGGCTTTGTCGGTTATCATTGTGACCAGCGTATTCTGTATCCGCAACAGCTTTACCATCTCGCTGACGGAGAAGATGAAGCTGTACGGCAGACTGGCCTCGGTGGGAACCACCTCAAAGCAACAGAGGAAGATTGTCTATTATGAGGCGGTATTTCTGGGATTGGTGGGAATACCTCTGGGGATTCTCAGCGGTATTCTGGCGTCAGTGATTTTGGTGAAGTCTGTCAGCAAGCTGATGGAATACGCCATGGATATTCCGCTGGTGTTCGGTATTTCCTGGGTGGCGGTGATTCTCTCTGTGGCGCTGGCGGCGGTCACTATCTTTTTTTCGGCATGGCAGTCGGCAAGGCGTGCCGCCAAAATATCGCCCATCAGCGCCATACGGGCCAATACCACAATACAAATCCGCAGACGGGAACTGCGGTGCCCCCGCTGGATTCCCAGGTTTTTTGGGATAGGAGGCAAGGTGGCCTATAAGAATCTTCGGCGGGCCCGCGTCAAATACCGCACCACGGTGATCTCCATCGTGGCAGGTGTGGCGGTGTTTATCGGCATGACTACGTTTATGTATGCGGTACAGTATACCTTCAACTTACACTATGAAAATATAGAGTATCAGCTTCACCTTTACTGTTACGATTCGGATGCCTATGAGAAGCTGTTGTCCGTGGGGCAGATGGAGGGAGTGGAGGAAGCGGAGATTGTGCGGTCCGGGCATTTTGCCGTTCCCATGGGGGCGCTTCCGCTGACGGAGGATTATCTGAGAACCTACAATTCAGAGGGAAAAGCGAAGGAGACCATAAAGGTGTATTCTTTGGGGGAGGAGGCATATGCCCGGTATTGCCGCCAGGTGGGCGCGGCAGTGGACCCGGATCAGGCCATCGTGTTGGCGGAATATGAATGGATATTCATTGACGAGGAGGGGCGGATACATGAACAAAGTGGCGGCGCCGCGCATTTCCAGCCAGGGGATGTAATCACGGGAAAGGGAGAGGCGGAACTTTCGGTGACAGTGGCGGCGCAGACGGATCAGAAGCCCATGTTTATGAATAACTCAACTTACTACAACGGTGTGGTATTGTTTGTCAGTGATAAATGGATGGATATTCATCAGGAGGCGTTGACCAAAAACAGAACCACGGTGGATGCCTATCTGAGATGTGAGAATGCCTCCCAGGTGGAGGAGGAAGTGCGCAGGGGTATGGATCTGCTCAACTATTCTGTCACGAACTATGAGAAACAATATCAGTCCGACAAAAGTATGCACCTGTTGCTCTCTATCTTTTTGTATGGGTTTATCACTGTGGTGGCGCTGATTGGAATTACAAATATTTTCAATACCATCACCACCAATATGGAACTGAGGGCGCCGGAGTTTGCCATGCTGCGGGCAGTGGGCATGACCGGCAGAGAATTTCGCCGCATGATCTGGCTGGAAAGCCTGTTTTACGGGGGGAAAGCATTGATTATTGGTATTCCCCTGGGGCTGGTCATATCCTACTGTTTCCATCTGGCTCTGCAAGAAGGGATAGAGACCGCTTACATCTTTCCCTGGAGAGGCATCGGTATCTCCACTGCAGCGGTGGTGGTGCTGTTGTATGGGACCATGCATTATTCCATGGGCAAGTTTAGGAAGAAAAATATTGTGGAGACTATACAGAACGAAAACTTATAATCAAATAAAGCCATAGTGGGCCAGGGCCTGGCGGATGCCGCCCTGGCTGGAGGGGGCTGTCACGTACTCCACCTGGTCAAAGAGGCTGGTGGGGGAGGCATTCCCCATGGCGATGCTATGGGGTACATAGGAGAGCATAGGCAGATCGTTGTTGCTGTCTCCCAAGGCGTAGGCATCCTCCAGAGTCAAACTGTAGTGATCCAGCACAAACTGGATGCCTGTAGCCTTGGAGTACCCCTTGGGCACGAACTCCCGGAAAGTGCCGCCCCTGTCGACGCAGTCAAACCACTGGTCGCTGACCTGGCGGAAAGCGGCCAACTGGGACTCCTCCTGATACCAGATCACGAACTTGTCCGAGAAAAAGTTAGGATTCTCCAGATTTTCCGGCATACGGTAGTGCCGATCCACAAAAGCCTGATACTGGCGGACGGCTCTGGGATGGTGCAGGGGGCGGCTTAAGTCAAAGGCCACCTGTGTACGGGACTCAAAGAGGATGTCCACATCCGTCCGGCGGGCGATCTCCAAGATACGCATGATAGTGGCATGGGTCTGGGGTACATAGTATACGTCCTTACCGTCACAGTAGATATTTGTGCCGCAGCCGCACACATAGCCGTCCCAGCCGATGCGGCGAAAGCAGGGTTCCACATTCTGGAAACATCTGCCAGTATTGATAAACATCAGGTGGCCGTTTTTTCGGGCCCGGGCGATAGCCGCGGCCGCATCCTCCGGCACTGAGCCGTCGATTTCGGATGTCAAAGTTCCGTCTATATCAAAGAAAGCGATTTTTCTCATGATTACCTCTCTTTTAGCATTCGTGTGCGCAAGTCAGTGATGGATATCCGGCCGCTTTAGGTGTCCAGATATCCGTCCATGGGCTTTACGGAAACAGGCTATTGAAATTGGTACTTATAATTTTATACTGTATTTTAACAGATTATAGGGCTGAGCGTCCCGGCTGTCAATCTTCTGCTCTGAAGAGATAAGCGTAAAGCCCTGGGATACGGCCAGCCTGTTTGACAAAACATTTTTCTCCCGTGTGGAGTAAAGAAATTCTGTGGCTCCAAAATTTTCCTTACAGTATAGAATCAGAGCCCGGAGGATTTGTTTTCCGAAGCCTTTTCCCACGTAGGCAGGTCCCAGACAGATTCCGGTTTCCCCATATACAGCGGGCGCTAGCTGTTCTACGCCCGCAAATCCGATGGGTTCGCCGTCCGCCTTTTTATAGACGATATAGGTGTCGTGGTCTTTCTGGTATTCAATGGTTTTTTGGATTCTGACTTTGGCATCGCTCTCGCTGGTGGTGACTCTCCAAAGCATATACCGGGCGCTCTCCGGATGTGACCAGACATTGAGATACATTCCCTCCCAGTCCGAAAATTTTGCCTTGTCGAGAATGAGGTCTTTTGTCTCAAGCATTTTCTTTCCCCCTATCTGCATATCAGGCATCGGGTATAAAATTGACTCCTGTCATGCCAGTCAATTCTAACATAAGCCATGGCTTAAAACAAGGTGGATTTACCGTTGAAACTGGCGCTCTCAAAATCAACCTCCAGTAGAATTTTTGGGGACGCTGTGAATATGCCGTTATTGCCGTGAAATAGGAGAACTGTTAAAATAAATACAGTAATAATATCAATAATAGACCGCAGTATACAGAATATAAGGAAGTCCAGCGGCGATAACAGGCGTATGAGGTCACAATGTAGAGGTATGCATGGACTGTGGATTGAGACCCATTTTTACGAGGAGGGCGGCATGAGCACAATTGGCGAGATGATTAAGAAGAGGAGAAAGATATTAAACTTTACCCAGCAGGAACTGGCAGCGAAACTGAATATTTCCGCCCAGGCGGTCTCCAAGTGGGAGAATAATGTGGCTTTGCCGGATCTGGGGCTGATGCCGAAGCTGGCTCAGGTGTTGGAGAGCACAGTGGACGGGCTGCTGGGCTATCAGGGCGCCTCTGCGAGCAAGTATGATGAGCGGTATCAGGGGGAGGAATTTTATTGGGGACTGAATCCCAACCACCTATGCTATGAGCTTATGAAGCTGAAGCCGCCTACCAGACCTTACAGGGTGTTGGAAATCGGCTGCGGAGAGGGAAAAGACGCAGTTTTCCTGGCCAGATGCGGGTACCTGGTGACGGCGTTTGACGAGTCTCAGGCGGGTATCGATAAGGCGATACTGCTGGCGGAGAAGAACGGGGTGCATGTGGATTTTTTCAAAGCCAACGCATTGGATTACCAGATTGAGGGAGAGTATGATATCATATTCAGCAGCGGTTTTTTTGATTATCTCCCGGACAATATAAAAGGAGATTTTACTTCCATGCTGAAAGAGCATACAGTGGTTGGCGGTTTGAACGTGATCAACGCTTTTGTGGATAAACCCTTTATGAAAAAGAAGGAGGGACAACAAAAAACTCCCTGGAAATCCGGCGAGCTGTTTACATGCTACCATGACTGGCTCTTCCATAAATGTGACCAAACTATCTTCAACTGTAACAGCGGGGGAATACCTCACCAGCATTGTATGGACATATTGATTGCGGAGAAAGTTTGGAAGTGAAACTTCCAAATACGCATTAACGCAATAACACGGGCACAGCCCGCGTTATGCAGGGACAAGGAAAGTTTGGAAGTAAACTTCCAAATACGCATTAACGCAGTATCGCAGGCTCGGCCTGCGATATGCAGGGAAGAGGTAAGTTTGGAAGTGAAACTTCCAAATACGCATTAAGGAATATCGCAGGTAAAGCCAGCGATATTCACGAAGAGGTAAGTTAAAAAAAAATATTAAAAATTTTGCCAAAACCTGTTGACATTGTGGAAAGGGTGTGGTAATCTATTAAAGCTGTCGCAGTGATAGTGAGACATGAGTTAAAGCGACAGAGTGGAGCGTTAGTTCAGAACAATGTCTGAAGCATTAGTTTGGAACATAAGTTTGGAGCGATAGTTCCAAGGGTCTTTGACAAATAAACAGCAATGCAACCCTGAAAATTCTTAAAGC
>CAMWTF010000106.1 GCA_947177105.1 uncultured Lachnospiraceae bacterium
ATATTCTAATTATAAATACTTTCGGCGGTCTGATATAAAAAATGCAAGTGGGCCGCGAAACATAATTGGAGGTGAATGTATGCAGTCAATTAAACCTGTCACAACAGCCAAAGCGGGATATATTGTGATGTCCATAGCGCTATGTGTTTTTGGCATTACGATGGTGATGATTCCGGGGAGGATAGCTCCCTTGATTGCCAAGATCCTGGGAGTCTGCATGATTCTGTTCGGCTTGGTGAAACTGGTGGGATACTTTTCCAAGGACCTGTACAGGCTCACTTTTCAATATGACCTGGCCTTTGGAATCCTGCTGATTGCCCTGGGAATCATTCTGATGGTAAAAGCAGGCAATCTCATCGTTTTTATCAGTGTTATCCATGGCCTTTATGTAATGGCGGACAGTCTGTTGAAAGTTCAGATCGCTGTGGATGCCAGGCGTTTCGGAATCCGGCAGTGGTGGCTGATCCTTGGGGCGGCAGTTCTGGCGGGGGCGCTGGGATTTCTGCTGGTGCTGCGGCCCTTTGAGGGAGCGGAACTGCTGATTATGTTGTCGGGGGTTACCCTGCTGGCGGAAGGAGTCCTGAATTTGGTTACGGTGGTTACAACGGTGAGAATTATCCGGCATCAGTTGCCGGACTAAGCTAATACTTACTGTAATGTGTACCGGCAGGAAATATGTGTAAATACACAGAATAATAAGGAGGTTACTATGGAGATAAGAGAAATGACACACAAGGCCGGAAGGGCAGCTTTCGGAAAGGTAATTGATATTGCGCTTCACAAAATGGACAACTGGGAGAAAGAAGCTTGTCTGCTTGTAGATATGATGCAGAATTATATGAGCGGCGAGCAGCTGGATTTTGACTATGACCGGGTAAAGGAAAAAATCTGTGACAAGAGCGGGACACTGAACAAATATGTAGGCAGGTTGTTTGGGGAGACCGATCCCCATGTGCTGAAAACCACTGCCCTGAATCTGGGGTTTGAAGCGTTTTTCCACGGCACGAAAACCATACGGCGTATGCGGGAGGTTCATCAGTGCAATGTGCCCTGGCTGATCCTGATGGATCCCACCAGCGCCTGCAACCTGCACTGCACCGGCTGCTGGGCCGCGGAATATGGAAACCGCCTGAACCTGACTTTTGAGGAGATGGATCATGTAATCTGTCAGGGCAAGGAATTGGGCGTCTATTTCTACATGTTCACCGGAGGGGAACCGTTGGTGAGAAAAGCGGATATCATAAGGCTCTGTGAGAAACACAATGACTGCGCGTTTCTGGCCTACACCAACGGTACGCTGGTGGACACCGCCTTCTGCAAGGAGATGAAACGGGTGGGGAATCTGTATCTGGCCATCAGCCTGGAGGGTTTTTCGGAGGTAAACGATCTGCGCCGGGGAGAGGGCGTATATGGCAAGGTTATGGGGGCCATGGATCTATTGGTGGAAAATGGGTTGATTTTTGGCGCTTCCATCTGCTATACCTCTAAAAATGCGGAGACCGTCACCAGTGATGCATTTGTGGATCTGCTGGTAGAGAAAGGTTGCCGCTACGCCCTGTATTTTCACTATATGCCTGTGGGCAATGACGCTGTCCTGGATCTGCTCCCCACCTCAGAGCAAAGAGTTTATATGAAACAGCGGGTGCGTGAGATTCGGAACATGACGGACGGCAAGGGACTGTTCACCATGGATTTCCAGAATGACGGGGAATTTGTGGGCGGCTGTATCGCCGGGGGCAGGAATTATTTCCATATCAATGCGAATGGAGACGCGGAACCCTGCGTGTTCATCCACTATTCCGGAGCCAATATCAAAACCCATTCCCTGCTGGAAATATTGAAGCAGCCTTTGTTTATGGCATACAGGGACAACCAGCCCTTCAATGAAAATCATCTCCGTCCCTGTCCTATGCTGGAGAACCCGGAGATTCTGGAGCGTATGGTCAGGGAGACCGGGGCGAAATCCACGGATCTGCAATCCCCGGAAAGCGTGGAGCATCTGTGCGCGAAATGCCACGAATATGCGGCAGACTGGGCCGCCGTGGCGGACAAAATATGGCGGGAGGAGCCTCATCAAAAGCAGAGTTATGAAAATTACAAGCCCAAAGAGGAGAAGCGGTAAGAAAATAGATGGCAGGGTCCTGTGGGAGAGGGCCCGGCGGTGGATCATCCCTGTGCTGCTGTGTCTCTCCCTGTTTTTTTACCGGGAACAGCTGCTAGAGATTGTCAGGGGAATCAGGCAGGTTAGCATATTCGGGCTATGTGCCGGTATTTTGCTCTCGCTGGGGGCCTATGTGCTGGAGGGGATGACCATCCGGTTCATGATGGCCGCTAATGGGACGCGGGAAGGAAAAAGTAGAAGCGGTGTCAAAATTGCTTTCCTATGTGAATTTTACCGGATGATCACCCTTGGCAACGGTTCCGGGATCGCGGAAATCCATTATATGCATGAAAACGGGATAGAGCCGGGCAATGCCACCGCCCTGACCATGCTTCAGTATATGTTCAAACGGATAGTCGTGCTGATACTGGGTGTGCTGGGATATGCGATCTTATATCGCGGGGAGGACACCGGGCGTTTCTGTGGGGAATACAGGGGATTTATGGGGCTGGCGGCTCTGATCTCCCTGGCGGTGATCGTATGTTTTCTCTGTCTGGCGCTTTCCGCTCGGATCGCGGCATATACTCTCCATTTTTTGGACTGGCTGGCCACCAAGCGGCCTTCCTGGGAAAAAAGGGTTTCCGAGTGGAAAGAACAGATACTGCTGCTGAACCGTTCTGGGAAGAATGTGTTGGGACAGAGGGGAAAGATGTGTTGTGTGACGCTGTGTCAGTTTGGCAAGCTGCTGTTGTTTTACAGTATCCCCATGTGCTTTTTAACAGCATATTCCCAGCTGACGGCCACAGAGGGTATTCTGCTGATGGCGGTGGTCTATATGCTTTCGGGTGTGATTCCCATGCCCTCCGGAGCAGGCTCCCTGGAGGTTATATTTGCGCTGGCCTTTTCGGCCTTTGGGGGACTGGATATGGCACTGTCAGCCATATTGGTTTTCCGGTTTGCCACATGGGTGATTCCTTTCGCGTTGGGCGGTGTGCTGCTGCTGGCAGAGAGGGCGGGAAATTTTGATTCCGCGAGACAGACATAGCCTATGAGGGATTACTATCATATATTTCCTGCCTTGCAAAATGCAGTTCCCGCAGTCCCTCCACCTCATCGCAGACAGGCTTTAAGCTGCAGCTGCGGCAGTCCATGACCAGATGGTTGAAGATTTGATCCAGGGAACTTGTGACAGCCTCCATCCGGGCGGCTTTTTGGGCCAGCAGTTCATAGGGGAAATCTGGGTCGGTGACAAACAGCAGCGTCGCCGCCTGTACCTGGGGATGCCGGTGATAGGCATCCAGGAACAGCTGCCCCACCCGGGCAAAATCCAGGCCGTTCTGCAGGGCCCTGCGGCTCACCCGCACAGGTTCCCGGCCCGCCGAGGTGGAAATCCGTATCATGAAGCCCTGGGGATGCACATGGTATCTGGTGTATTCCATCCGCCGAAGAAGCTGGTAAGCCTGCTGGTCGTCCTGCCAGTCCTGATCATCAATATGCAGTATGGTCAGCCGAGCATAAGGGGAGTCTGCCCGCAGCTGGGGCAGATCCGGGCCATAGAGCAAAAGCCGGTCGGCTTCGGCGGGCTGGGAGGTAAAGGCCAGGGCGCTGACTGCAGGCAGTCCGCCTCCGCCCAGCTCATAAGCCATGTCTTTCTGGAATATCAGCTGCTGCTCGGATTCCGTCTCCCAGAGCGGCAGACTGTCGGCCAGGGGCAGGCTGCGAATAGGGGCTTCGTTTATCAAACCGAGAGATTCTTGAATCAAGGTGTCGTATAAATCCATACCATTCTCCCAAAATTATTGCTTTTACGTCCATAGCTCCATTAAGCTGTGCGATCCTAAGTTATCTCTTCTTATTTTTTTCACGTCTATGTTTCTGCCAGTCATAATACTTGTTCATCACCGGAGTCATGGCAGCGGCAAACTTCATATCCAGATTAAAGAAGTAGATCACCAGGCTCAGGAGAAACAACACAAACAGCACGGCAAATACAATCAGAACAATTTTCAGCACAATCATGCGTCTGCTCCTTTCTTAATAGAGCCCCGCATCTGCTGTCTGGCAAATTCCGCGGCGCCCAGGGCTCCCATTAGCTGGGGATCAATCTCCAGATCTATGACTTTAATTTTCAGTACTTTCTCAATGGCGTCCTTCAGTCCCGCATTCTTGGCGCAGCCGCCGGTCAGGGCCAGGCTGTCCGTGGCTCCCGCCTTTTTGGCCATGACAAAGCAGCGCTTGGCCACGGACATCTGGATTCCGGCGGCAATCTCCTCCATAGGTTTGCCCTCGCCCACCAGGGAGATGACCTCGCTCTCGGCAAAGACCGTACACTGGGCTGTGATGGGAATCACGTTTTTGGCGGAGAGGGACAGATTGGAAAATTCCTCCAGGGACATCTCAAAGGCATGGGCCATGGTCTCATAGAAACGTCCCGTGCCTGCGGCACACTTGTCATTCATGGCAAAATCCAGCACAGTGCCGTCCCTGTCAACGGCGATCCCCTTTACATCCTGGCCTCCGATGTCGATAATGGCCCGGATCTGTGGATTGGCCACATGCACCCCCATGGCGTGGCAGCTGATCTCCGAGATATTTTCGTCCGCAAAAGGCACTTTGTTTCTGCCATAGCCTGTGCCCACCAGGTAGGCCAGGTCCTCCGCCCGGTCCAGATCCGGCACCTGGGCCACGGCCTCCTGAAGCGCCGCCTGGGCGCTGAGAACGGGATTGATCCGGCTCCGGGTGGTCACATGGGCGGCAATATGGCCTGTCTCGTCAAGAATCACGCATTTTGTATAAGTACTTCCGGCATCACAGCCGCCATAATAGTTCATAGGTATGTCCTCCAATCGGATTGCGTTTTACTTATTGTACCAGCCCCGCTATGAGAAAGCAAGTTCATGTATACCTCTTTCCTGTATGACACGTAATGGGAACATCGGATCCGAACTTTGTGCTGGTTTTTGTATATCAGGGGCAGACTTTAGAGGAATTTCCGGTTGTCTGGGTACTCATCCGCTTATATCCCCAGACGGAAGGCTCCTCGGCATCCTCCGAAAGAAGGGTATGAATATATTGCTGTTCCTCGTACCGCCTTTTGAACTGATGTCTGCCCACACAGTACAACTCAATGTGGATATTCTGGTTGATACGAACCAGATACAGCTTTCCGTTTTTCTGCTCAATCTGTATCTTGCCAGGAAGATAGGTTCCCGTATATTTCTCCAGCTCTTCCGGCGGCAGGGAGAACTCTTTCAGACGCTGGGAATGTGGCGGTTGTTCGCCGCGCAGAATCGCCGCCAGCGCATTTCCCAGACGGTACTGATCAAGGGACTCCGTGTTGGACAGGATTAGTATGCAGGCATCCTCGTCAAAATAGTATTGTGTGTAAGCGGAAACGCCAAGAATATCACCGCCATGGGCATATTTGATTTTTCCGTTTTCCTCATACCGCTCCAATCCATAACAATAGTGGTTTTTATTTTCTGTGAAATAAATATCATATGCCTGAGGCGACAGGAGCTTTCTGTCCCTGAGACATTCATACCATTTCTGAAGGTCGTCACAGTTTGTCACCAATCCCCCTGCTCCTATGCCGAACAGATTGTTGATATAAGGGGCTCTGACCATTACCCCATAATCATGCAGATAGTTGCTGGCCCTGTTTGGAATGATATCCATACCGTTGTCATACTGGGAGTTGCTCATGCCCAGCTTGGAAAAAATGTTTGACGTCAGAAATTCATTATAATTCTGCCCGGAGACATTTTCAATGATCCAGGCAAGCAGGGTATAGTTGGAATTGTTGTAGTCAAATATGGCGCCTGGTTCACCCAGGGGCGCCCTGATAATCCAATCCCGGAAAAAGGTTTCCTGATCGTAGGGTTTTCTGTCTTCTCCCACATAAAAATCATCCGCAAAGTTATAGTTGTTATGTAATCCGGATGTGTGGGACAATAGGTGATGAATGGTTATGTCAGTAGGTAACTGCATATGGGGAGGCAGGTACTGATTAGCCTTTTCGTCCAGCCGCAGCAACCCCCTGTCGTACAGGAGCATGATGGCGAAGCCCGTAAACTGCTTTGTCACGGAGGCCACACTAAACCGGGTATTTCTGTCGTTCTTGATGTCAAATTCCCGATTGGAACAGCCGCGGTAGGTTTCCAACAGAATTATGCCTTTTTGCATGATTCGGATTGCGCCGGAGAAATCCCAGTATTCCAGTTCGGTGTTAATATAATCGTTTAATTTTTGCCGCACTTCCATTCTGTAACCCTCTTACGAATATATAACCGCGCAAATCTAGTTAGGAAACAACGCATTGACAATGATATCCGCACATTCAGCCGGACTATACATACTGGTATCTACGGTTACGCTATACTTAATATTTTCCGCCATCAATGCATGCTGTTCCTCCGATTGTGTTTCATAGCGGTCTCCTCGATCAATGTTTCTCTGCCTGCAGATTTCCAGTGGACAATATACTTCTACAATGTCCAGGGGATTGTCTTTCAGGATTTCCAGCAGCTGCCGGTAGTGGGGTTTTATCTCCTCCCGTTCCACCAATATGCCGTCAATAAGTACATTTTTGCCCATATCTGAGTACAGTTTCGCGGTGTGGTACATCATGATGATTACTTCACTGAGGTACTTCCAGTAATCCTGCTGCAGATATTTGTCTCCCACCATCTCCTGGAACAGATCATTGGCTACCACATAGAAAAAAATATCATCACGCTCCTGAAGAGCCTCCACAATAGATGTCTTACCGGCGCTGGTCACGCCGTTTAGAAAAATAATCTGTCCTTTTTGCATATTTGCCTCCTATCGCTGGCTGTTCAGCCATTATATTACTACCACGCCTGTTCGTCATCGAAGTCTTCCAGGCTGGGATCCAGGGGCTCCTCCCGCAGCACGGTGCGCATATAGCGGTTGACCTCCGTGCGCATGTCCCTGCGGCCCACGCCCCTGGCGTCCATCAGGCCGTGGGTGGCCCAGACCAGGTGAATGCCATGCCTGCGGGCTTCTTCCTCGAAAAGCCCGTGATAGCCGGACATGGATTTGCATCCCATATGGGCGTACATAATGACCATATCCGCATGGAAATACTCACAGTAGCGCCACAGGTCCGCCACACCCACCTCATAGCCGCCGTTGGAGCGGCTGCGCATAATCATTTTCTCGTACAGATAGGCCAGGTCATAGATGGCTTTTTCAGGATCATCGGTGTTGATCTCCCTGGTGGAACAGAGGGTCAACATATCCACCAGAGGCACGATGCCCCAGCAGTTGGTGAGCCACCCGGCAAAAGCCGTGTAGTAGGCGGCTTGTACGCCCCAGGTGATAGCCCGGTGGCGCAGCTTTACGGCGCAGGGTTCCTTGCGCTCATAGCCCTTCATCACCAGCTGGGTGAGCTTCTGATCCCGGCGCAGGAACTCCTTTTCCCTGCCCCCCGCGGCCATATAGACCGCATAGCGGTACAGGGACAGGCTGTTGTCCGTGAACTGAGGGTAGGGGGAGCGGGACACCTCGTACCACTCCAGCAGGTGGGCGGTCTCCTGGTTGAAATCTTTCATGGAGGCAAAAAAGGCGTCCCAGTCAAATTTCTCGCCGGTCTGCTCCTCGATAAAGGCGATGGCATTGCGAATCTAAACCGCCGCATACTGATGTCAGCTGTCCTCGTCCTGTCTCTTTTCCACATCT
>CAMWTF010000107.1 GCA_947177105.1 uncultured Lachnospiraceae bacterium
GATATCAATGATATGGCCAACAGGGTTTTCAACAGCAAGGTGGCTCTGGCGGCGGCGGAGAGAGTGTTTGAGGTCCTGAATACGCCGGTGGAACCCATGGGAACCGTCCAAGAAGGCAGGGAGGATGCACCGGCCATAGAATTTAGAAATGTATCCTTTGCCTATGAGGAAGGGGTTCCTGTGCTGGAAGGCGCCAGCTTTATGGTTCCCCGAGGCAAGACTGTGGCGGTGGTGGGAGCCAGCGGAGGCGGCAAAAGTACTCTGCTCCGCCTGCTTTGTGGGTTTTACCGTCCCCAGCAGGGGGAAATTCTGGTGGAGGGGGTCAGTCTTGGAGACTGGAATCTGGAGGCGCTGCGATCACGTCTTTCCTATGTGTCCCAACACGCCTATCTGTTTCCGGCATCCGTGGGGGAAAATATTGCCATAGGCAAATCCGGGGCAGGCGAGGAGGAGATCCACAGGGCCGCGCAGGCAGCCAACGCGGCCGGATTTATAGGGGAACTTCCCCAGCGGTACGATACTTTGGCGGGGGAGCGGGGATCACGCCTGTCGGGAGGGCAGATACAGCGTATTTCCATCGCCCGGGCTATCCTAAAGGATGCGCCCATACTGCTTCTGGATGAGGCCACTTCGGCGCTGGACGTACAGGCGGAGGCCGAGGTGCAAAAAGCGCTGGAGGAGCTGGCAAAAGGGCGTACAACGCTTGTGGTGGCCCACAGGCTGTCCACAATAAAAGACGCGGACTATATTGTTGTGATGGACCAGGGAAGAGTGGCCGAGACCGGAACCCATGAGGAATTGATGGAACAGGGCCGGATTTATCCAAAGCTTTATTCCGTGTACGCGGGAAAGTGAGGTTTATTATGAATCATGAAAAAATAACAGTTGCAGGGCTGAAAAAGTACCTGTCTCTATTTGAAAAATCCGGTCTATACTGGTTTTGCCTGTTGCTGCGTCCCTGCATTGAAGTGTTAGTGAGCACGATAGACGCTCTGTTTTACAAGAAAATTATCAATGCGGTGATGACTTCGGATATGGCTTTATTTAAAACGGCTCTCTGGTTGGCGGGGATTGTCCTGACTATGGACATGGTAAAGCGCCTGGTTGTTTTCATATATATGTACCAGATCCGCCAGATCATGAAAAGGCTTCGAATCCGGGTTATGACGCATTTGTTCCGCATGCCCATGTCTTATTTCGAGGGACATCACACGGGGGATTCCATACAGAAGCTGTGTTTTAATGTGGAGGATATCAAGAACTCTCTCGCCCAAACCCACCAGCAGGTTATCAATCCTGTGATAATCGGCGGGGCCGCGATCATTATTATCCTGGCGCTGGATCTGCGGATCGGGCTTATGGTGCTGGCGCTCAGCGCGGTGTCTGTGCGGATAGATATGATTCTCACAAAGCCGCTCCGCGGTATGGCGGTAAGAATACAGAAATTGCTGGCCTCCTGTACGGAGAGCCTGACAGACATCTTGGCGGGGATTGATATTATCAAAATGTTCCCGGGGGCACAGACCATGGTGGGAAGGTACTCCAAGGGCAATGCGGAGGTGGCTGCCTCCACCTTGAAGCGTTTCCGCAGGATGTCCGATGTACGTGCAGTGGAATGGGTATTTGGGTTTCTATGTAACATTGTCATCCTGATCATCGGAGTGTTTATGTCCTATGCGGGGATGGTGGATTTCGGCACGGTGGTGGCGATTCTCAGCCTCCAGGGTATGGTCTCTTATTTTCTCAGCAACATCGGCAGCGCGTGGGGGAGCCTTATGGATTCCCTTGTCCTTGGGGACAGGGTGTTTGAGATTCTGGATCAGCCGGTGTCGCAGGAGTGGGAAAGTTGCCTGGGCGTGAAGGAGGATTATCCCTCACTTCCAAAAGAGCGTTTGCCTTCATCAGACTTGCCCAGGGATCCCTGCAGGAATGCAGAAGGTTTTTCTTCTACGGGGGACTGCGGCATTCAGATCAGCGACGCCATATTTTCCTATGACGGTTCGGAAAGGGCGCTGGACGGCGTGGATATTACGGTGGACAGGGGAAAGACGGCTGCGCTTGTGGGGGAGAGCGGCGGAGGCAAGAGTACGGTGGTGAAGCTTCTGCTGGGTTTTTACCCGCTGGAGAGCGGCGCTGTCAGAGTGCTTGGGAAACCGCTGGCAGGATATACCCCGGATGAACTGCGGAGAAACATTGCGTATGTTCCGCAGGATGCCTATCTGTTTACCACAAGCATAAGGGAGAACATAAGATATGGACGGCTGGATGCCAGCGATGAGGAGGTGGAGCAGGCGGCCAGGCGGGCCTATGCCCATGAGTTTATCATGTCCTTTCCAAAGGGGTATGACACGCTGGTGGGAGAGAGGGGCGAAAGCCTGTCCGGCGGGCAGCGTCAGCGGATCGCCATAGCCCGCGCGTTTATCAGAAACGCGCCGATACTGCTTCTGGACGAGGCGACCTCCGCCCTGGACGCAGAGAGTGAGCAGCTGGTTCAAAAAGGCATTGAGGCGCTCATGGGAGGCCGCACCACGCTGGTGGTGGCCCACCGGCTCTCTACCATAGAGAAAGCGGACGTGATCTATGTCATAGAGAGAGGGAAGGTATGTGAAGAGGGCAGACATGCCGAATTGATGGAGCAAGGCGGCGTATATAGAAGGCTGGTGGAATTGTCCAAGAGCAATGTGGGTGTGTAGCTAAGAACCTTGAGGGTGACAAAAGGCGGCACATAAATGGCAATAGAGGTATGAAGAGAGCCCCGGAAAACCCGGGGCTCTTCATATATTGAAGGCCGTGTACACACTATGGAGTTGGGGCGTTTTTCTGCATCTTCTCGTTATAAAACAGCTTCCGGAGCGTACAGATATCCCGCGGCACACTTTCTAAGTCCGGTGTGTCGTGCAGCTTCTTCGCCCATGCGTAAAACTCGTTGGCCGTGGGGGTGGTCAGGGTGGATGTTTTGCTGATATGTCCCTTTTGAATAGTCTCATGGGCCACGCCCCGCATGAACTTCCAGAAGTTGTAATAGGCCAGTTTCAGTTTGGTCATATACCCTGCGCTGTCCTCGATGACAAAGCCCTCGATCTTCCTGCCCTCGTACTCGTAATCCTCCTCCAGCACATCATAGTACCAGTCGAAGAACTCCTGCCAGGTGGCGATCTCAATGGCTTTTTCCTTGGGGGTCAGCCCCAAAGTGTTTGCCACATGGCACATGTCATCGTAGCTGAATTTGGCAAAATCCATCTGGTTGCAGACAATGTCCAGCAGGTACAGATTGCTCTCAGGATATTCGATGATATGAGGGTCATGCTTCATATCCACACACTCAAAGACAAAGGATACATTGTTTTCCCTGATAAAATCTTTCATCTTAGCCAGGTTTTCAGAAGAGACCTTCTGATACAGCATATCCTTAAGCCACCCGGCAAACTGGCTGTCAATAGTGGACTTGCTGGCGATAAACAGATCGTCCTCATATTCGTTGTAGCTCACAATGCCCAGAAAGCCGTTTTCCTTGACATAGGCGGTAACGGGGAACTGCAGCTTGTGCTGCAGCAGGTCAAATTTGGTCTCCGGGCGCTCATTGACATTGAAAAACTTGTCATAGGCCCTGGCGGCAACCTTTCCCTTTACCGTATCCAGATACAAGCCCCTGGCTTTGGTGGTCTGTTCATCCCACACTTTGTCGTAGAATGCCTTGCTGGTAAAATTGAAGGAGGATATATTGCCAAACTTCTTTTCCCGGATGTATCTGTTGGCCCGCAGGGCCATGATCGTGTCCGCGATGGAACTGCTGGTGACAGTTTCCTCCTGCCGAGTCTCTGGGGTTTTGAACACCTCGTTTTTGATCTCCACCGTGTGGATGCCCTCTCTGTCCACCTGCACACACCGCAGGCATCCGCCATATTCCACCTGGCCCTCCAGGTTGTATACCCTGTCGTTGACCATGATGGGGAGTTGTTTGGTGTTCCTGTGGCCGTGGATCTGGATATAATTGTCCGGCGTGGTCTCATAGAAGGTATCCGCCACCTTCTCAAAATCATTGTAATTGCCCACGCCCTTGATCATCTGCTCCGTCGCCACAAAGGACAGGTTCTCAGGAACCGTGCTTAAGCCCGCATGGGTGACGAGAAAGACCTGATCGCCGTAGGTATAGTAGGCGCACTGGCCGAATTTGCGGTACAGCTGGCGGAGCTGCTTCTTGTCCATACGGGCCCCGTCCAGGGCGGGCCTGGTTATCAGTTCAAACTCTTTGGACCTGCCTACACAGTCGTTGGCATACAGCCACAGCCATCTCTCATGGTTGCCCTCCAGCATCAGCACGTTTTTCCTGTCTTTGATGGAGATCAGGAAATTCAATACTTCCACATTTTCCAGGCCCCGATCTATGTAGTCCCCCACGAATATGTAAAATTCGTCGTCCCTGATGCCGCCGTTGTCGGAGAGATATTTCTGCAGCGCCGTATTGCAGCCGTGGACATCCCCGATATGGTGAATCCGATTGTAACCGGACAGATCGATCCTCTTCAGCCAGATGGTGTTCAGTTCGTCGGGCTTAATCACTTTTACGCCGGAGGGAATCTTCTGGGTGGCGAACCGGGAATACATCCGGTCGATGACTTCCTCGGGAACTATCTTCAGGGGCTCCCTGCTCAGATTCCTTCTCTTTACCTCCTCTATGGGAATGTGGGTAAAGTCCACGCAGTACATCCTGTACCGGTAGGTGTCGCACATCTCTTTATAGCGGTTGATTTCGGCGGTCTTGGAGTTGGTGGCATCGATCACTGTGAACTCGCCGTTCTGCATCCTAATCTCCAGCAGGCCAAACAGCATTTTCCACACAGCCTTGTCATTGCTCTGGCTGATGCCCATCGTCCCGTCCACCTGCAGGATGGGACTTTGGCAGAGCAGACGGATATCGTCAGCCGACAAAGCATATCTCTTTAAGTTGTTTTCCGCGATCCATGTGGACTTGCCACATCCGGCGGAGCCCCTTAGCAATAGTAAAATTCTCATAGGTATAACCTCTCCGTTTAAAGTGCCGTTTACTCGTTGTCATCTATTATAATATGCGGAAAGTTCTTTATCAATAGCCCTGTGGTATAAGGCTTCTGCTTTTTCCGGCGCCGTTCAGGCCGCATACAAGGATGCCTGTTCCCATGATGTTTCCTCCGTCTACTTATGGGCATCGAACATTTCCTGTGAGTAAAAATGTTCAATAGCCATCAGAATCTGATGGAAGAACCGTTCGGGGTCTGTAATATTTTTACGGAATGGAATATGCAGAAAAATCATCTTTGCGTCTGTTCCCGTATTGTAAATATAGCTAAGCCCATTCCAATATAATGAATTGCAAAAAGAAGTTCCGGCATTGTTTGAAATCTTTACTGAAAGGTTATTTTCTGAAAAAGCGGATACCAGCCTGATGTATGCAAAATTTGTGTTGAGGCGGTCAGGCATATTTCTGGCAGTTGTTTCAAGATACAGTTTGTCCTTGATATTGGGTTTCTGGCCAAAGCTGAATATATATTTATATTTTTGCTGGCGGAGTTTTTCTATAAGGAGTTGAGAGTCAATAACTTTGCTGCTGGGAAGTATGAGCGATGTTTATTTTGCTTTTTTTACAAGTAATTCTGCTGATGTATCGCGAAAACCTGTCAATAAAAGATCCATAATCGTACCTTGACTTTCTTCCGTTTAATGATGCTTTTGCGCTGTTCTGCGGGGATATTCGGATGTTCTTTCTATGAACGAATTATACCATGATTTCGTGCGCTTCAGCGTACATTTTGTTCAAGAGAGCTAAACGCAGGGCGTTTTGCTCATTATACCATGATTTCGCGCGCTTCAGCGCACATTCTGTTCAAGAGAGCTAAACGCAGGGCGTTTTGCTCATTATATCATGAGTAGTTCCCCTGTTTCAATTAGCTAATTTGGCAATTAAGCGCCAAGAAGGGAAAGGCTATCGACAGTCAATACTCTTTATGCTATGATTTTATTGTTCTTTTATCGGATGACCAGAAATTATTGGATGTGAAGCACAAGGAGGGTTCCCAGGATGAAGCGGATCAACATGGCGATTATAGGAGCGGGCAATATCGCCCGGTATATGGCACAGGCTATAGGCGGATTGCAGGAGCAGGTCTGCGCCTATGCGGTGGCTTCCCGCAGCCTGGACAAGGCGGAGGCTTTTGCGAAGGAATGGCATTTTGAGAGGGCTTATGGCTCCTACGAGGAACTGGCGGCAGATCCGGCGGTGGATTTGGTCTATATTGCCACGCCCCACGCCATGCATTATGACAACGCTAGGCTCTGCGTGGAGCATGGCAGGGCTGTTCTGGTGGAGAAGGCATTTACTGCCAACGCGGTCCAGGCCAGGGATCTGATAGAACTGGCAGAGAAAAAGGGGGTCTTTCTGACCGAAGCCATCTGGACCCGGTACATGCCCGCAAGGCGGATTGTGGAAAAACTGCTGGAGGAAGGGGCTATCGGGGAGCCTCTTTCTCTGGAGGCTGAATTTTCCGTACCCTTAAGACACAAGCAGCGCATGTATGACCCTGCCCTGGCGGGAGGGGCCCTGCTGGATCTGGGGATGTACTGTCTGACTTTTGCCTCCATGTATTTCGGGGACGCGGTCACAGAGGTGACTTCCCATGTGGAAAAGCTGGACACGGGCGTGGATGCCACGGATGATATTTATTATACCTATGCGGACGGTCGCAGGGCCCATCTGCGCACCTCCATGGTGACAGGCCCTGTCAACCGGGGAGAGATCCGGGGAACCCAGGGGTGTATTCAGGTAGAGACGCTGAATAATTTTTCCGCCATCCGGGTGTATGACGTGGAGGGAAATCTGCGGCAGGAGCCGGAGATTCCGGCACAGATCAACGGTTATGAATATGAAGTGCTGGCCTGCGTCCGCGCCATGGAGGCAGGGGCGCTGGAGTGCGGTGAGATGCCTCACAGCGAGACCATAAGGATCATGGAGCAGATGGATCGCCTGCGCCGGGACTGGGGCGTGGTGTATCCCTTTGAGGAGGCGGCGGGAAATTGAGCATGACCAAGAAAGCCTTTAAATATGACATGCAGCGGGGGCTGGGGAGTTGTGTTCTGGAACTGCGAAACACCCGGGACATAGAAAAATTCCGTCCTCTGGTTCTCTGGGGCTGTTCCCGTGACATGGCATATGATGCCCAGAGCGAGGGGTGCAGGAGCGTCTACCTGTATCAGCTGATTACACAATTTCCGGATGCCGCGCCTTTTATGGATGTCCTTGAGAGAAGGCTGTATCAATGTTTGCGTTCCAAGGGCTGGGAGTTTCTGCAGGATTGTGAGATTCTGTCCTATTTTGCCCAGGATGGAGAAAAACGGGCATGGGATATTTTAAAGAACTGTTATCGGAAAACGCTCCAGCTTTTGAATAGAAAACGAAAATATATAGAGGATGGTCTGGCGGACAATTTTGAGTCAATGTGTGTTACTTTGGTTACCATGCGCCCTGAAATGTATCGGATGCTTGTGAGGGATATAGGGCTTATGATAGAGAGCAATTCTCTGTACTCGGCCTCTGATTTCACTTGGTTTCAGGCTGTGAGCGAGAGCAGACTGGGGAAAAAGGTCATTAATAGGATATTGTACCGTCCCGATGCGGAGGATGGGATCAAAGCTTATGCGCGTTCTATGGAGGAGTACAGGGAGCGCTGGAACAGGGCAGAAACAGAGCGCAGAAAATCCGAGCCGAATACTGCGGATGAGATTTATGAAGGACTGAAGGGGGGAGAG
>CAMWTF010000108.1 GCA_947177105.1 uncultured Lachnospiraceae bacterium
CTATCATATTAAGAGAGGTTTAAAAGAGAGTTAGTTATTTTAAATAATATACTCTCTTTTTGAATGTTGTTTATTGTTGTATGTTCATCCTTTTTTTGGTATGATAAGGATACTTTGAAGTTTAGGCAGCGGATCTCTGGCGGTGCAGGGGCGTATAGACTCAAATATAAGGATGGCAGGAATATGATATCCATAAGTTTATGTATGATCGTGAAAAATGAGGAGGCGGTGTTGGCCCGGTGTCTGGACAGTGTGGCTGACCTGGTAGATGAAATCATTATCGTGGACACCGGTTCCACGGACCGCACCAAAGAGATTGGGGCGGGGTATACAGACAGGATCTATGATTTCCAGTGGAGTCATGACTTTAGCGCCGCCCGCAACTATGCGTTTTCTCTGGCATCCTGTGACTATATCTACAGCGCGGACGCGGACGAGGTGCTGGAGGGGGAGAACCGGGAGCGTTTCCGCCTGCTGAAGGAGACGCTGCTGCCCGAGGTGGAGATCGTGCAGATGAAGTATGGCAACCAACTGCAATACAACACGGTCTATAATTATGATGAGGAATATCGTCCCAAGCTTTTCAAAAGGCTGCGGCAGTTTACATGGATAGAGCCCATTCATGAGAATATACGCCTGCAGCCGGTTATCTATGACAGCGATATCGTGATTACCCATATGCCCCAGGAAAGCCACGGCGGTCGTGATCTGGCCAATTTTGAGCGTCAGGTGAGACAGGGGCGCAGGCTGTCAAGACATTTGCACAATATGTATGCCAGGGAACTGCTGATTGCGGGAGAGCCGGAACATTTTCAGAGAGCCTGTGCCTGTTTTGAAGCTTCTGCGGAGGATATGGAACGCAGCGGGGAGGAACTGCTGGAGGCTTTCTGTGTGCTGGCCAGGGCTTACCGCGTACAGGGTGAGGTACTGGGCTTTTTCCGGTATGCCATGAAGGCCATGGCGGCGGGAGGATGTTCGGAGATATGTCTGGAACTGGGGCTTTTCTACGAACAGAACCAACGGGATCCGGCGGAGGCAGCTATGTGGTATTACAATGCGGCCTATGAGACAGAACCCGTACTGATTCTGGAGAGCGGCAGGGCACAGGCGCTGGAGGGACTGGCGCGCTGTCACCGGCAGCTGGGCCAGGAGGAGCAGGCTGCGGAATATGAGAGACAGTTGGAAGAGTATTAGGGTCATAGCGAAGCTTCTGTTAGGAGAGTGGGATGATTTGTGAGAATTGTAGTGGGGAATATAGAATGAAGGATATAAATTGCCCCTTTTGTCAGTCAGAGAATCCTGTGCTGGCGGAAATCCGCAGGGAGCAGGCGTTGTCAAAGTTTGATGCGGACGCGCGGCAGTTGCAGTCAGCTGTATCACAAAAGGCAATGAAAAAGTGGACAGAGCTGTTGCTGACGGTCTGCGGGGTATTGGCGGGAATGGCCCTTTTAACCGGAATCGTTCTGGCCATATGGGCGCCGGTCAGGGCCAGGCTGAATTATCAGGCGCATCTGCGCCGACAGCAGGAGTTGGAGGAGTTGTTTGCCAGAGAAGATATAGAAGAGATTTGTCACATTCTCGGCAGGGATAAAAATGCCTATAACTATCCAAAGTTTGCTGAGATATGGGATGTGTATTCCGCTTACAGTTCTTTTTGCTATTATGCGGAGACTCTGGAGCAGTATAAAGAGGAAGTTTACAGGGAGAGATATGACGAAGCCAGTATGCGGGAGGAGACAGAGCAATCGGCTGACAGATTGATTTGGTATGCCGGCAATACTTTGCGGCTCTGCCGGCAGTATGGCCGTGACAGAGTGATACAGGGCAATGAGGCTCTCTTTGAAGGTTATAGGGAAGAAATATGCTCACGGCTGCGGGAGATGGGCGTATCTGAACTGCTGCTGGAGTGGATGGGCAGAGAACAGGATGACATGCAGGAGGACTCCCGGTTTCGGCAGGCGGTGGACCTTATAACAGAGGCTTATATGAAACAGTATTATCCGAAATAAATTCGGGATAGGGGAAAAAGATGAAATGTGTTAATTGTGGGGGAGAGGTGGATTCCCAGGCTGTCAGATGTCCATATTGCGGCGGCAGGAATGAGGCAGGGATTTCCTTTTACAAAGAAGTATATCAGAAGGTGAACCGCAACAAACTGCTGGCTCCCGTATTGCTGCGGCAGAAAACCCCGGAACTGATACAACGTATGTTAAACAGGATCATCCTTGCCATGGGAATACTGGGTGTAGTATTTATCGCGATCAGCATAGCGTTGTACCTGATGATAGACGATCCTGTATACAGGAATGATGAACCTGCTCTCGATAGCTACGCGGCGGAATATGTAAAGATCAGTGACAGTTATAATAACAGCAGTTATCAGGACTGGACCAGATATGTAAACGAGTTTTTGGATCGATGGAACAGTGGCAGTAAGATAGAAAGCTATAGAATCGAGATGATGCTGGAATATGGATTCCGGGTCTGCTATTCGGACAAAGTAGACGGGCAGCTGCAGCAACAGGCCCAATTGGAGGTAAATGCCCTGTTGGAGGGAGTTCTGGGGCTGAGTGAGGAAGAACTGGCGCTGTTTAATAAAGCAGACGGGCATAGCGTGTACTCTGTGCGTCCCGATCCGGACGCTCAGGCACAATTGGTATCCCTGATTGAAGCGAAATTGGCGGACAGGGAAGATGCGGTATTCTGGAACGATTACAATTGAGGAGCAAAACATGGGATATGGTCTGTTGATATGTTTGGGGATTATCATAGGCGTTTGCCTGAAAATCCACAGTATGAGCTTTATGAAGAAGCTGGCCGTCAAAATCGTTTTGGTCTATGTGATGATGGGCTGGCTGGCATTGTGTATTTACATGGTGGTGTTCAGCGCCATAGACTTGTATGACGGGAAATATGGCTATGCCAGGGAGGAGAGGCTTCTGCAGATACAGCGGAAACTGGGCCAGGGAAACATGGAAGGCGCCATGACCGATATGTATTATGACAAGAGTTATGAGGCGGAATTTGAATATGCCTGGGAGCGGTGCGCCATGTACAGGGCTTACAATCGGTACAGCCTTTTTACACAGGCATCCGATGCCGACCCGGTATATGCCCTGGAGGCAGAGCGGTACAGGCAGCAGCTGCTGCAGATCTGCGCAGACAGTGAGTGTCCTGAAAACAAGCCCTATGTGGAATTATATCTGAGGGAACTGGAATAATAGTGGACGAATGGCGGCGATGGTGGTATGATGTAAAGGTTCATGATACTGTGCGGGCAAAACCGCAGACAAGGAGATAACGATTGATGAAATGGGAGGAAAATGTTCGCAGGGTGGTTCCCTATGTACCGGGGGAGCAGCCCGATAAACCGAACATGATTAAACTTAATACCAACGAGTGTCCCTATCCCCCGGCCCCCGGAGTGCAGGCGGCCCTTGCGGCCATGCAGAGTGCGGCTATGCGCCTGTATCCCGACCCCGGCGCCGAGGTGCTGGTACAGGGACTGGCGGATTATTATGGTGTGAAAAAGGAGCAGGTGTTTGTTGGGGTGGGTTCGGATGATGTGCTGTCCATGGCATATTTGACGTTCTTCAACGGGGATAAGCCCATTCTGTTTCCCGATATTACCTATTCTTTTTATGATGTGTGGGCGGATTTGTACCGGATTCCCTATGAAACCTGCGCTTTGGACGGAGATTTTCACATCCGTCCGGAGGATTACAGGCGTCCTAACGGAGGCGTGATATTCCCCAACCCCAATGCCCCTACCGGGGTGTATGAACCGCTGGCACTGGTGGAGGAGATTCTGCAGGCCAACCGGGATGTGGTGGTGATTGTGGATGAAGCTTATATTGATTTTGGCGGGGAGAGCGCGCTTCCACTCATCAAAAAATATGACAACCTGCTGGTGGTGCAGACTTTCAGCAAGTCCCGGGCTATGGCGGGTATGCGCATCGGCTTTGCCATGGGCAATGAGAAGCTGATCAGATATCTCAGCGATGTCAAATTCTCTTTCAACTCCTATACCATGAACCGCCCCACGCTGGCGCTGGGTATAGAGGCGCTGAAGGATAGAGCCTATTTTGAGGAGATTACGGGCAGAATTGTGTCCACCAGAGAGAGGGTCAAAGGGGAGTTGAAGGAGTTGGGATTCACTTTTCCGGATTCCATGGCCAATTTCATCTTCGCCTCCCACAGCCGGATTCCGGCGCAGCAGATTTTTCAGGCCCTGAAGGAGCGGGACATCTATGTGCGGTACTGGGACAAGCCCCGAATCAGCAATTCCCTGCGGATCACGGTGGGGACGGACGCGGAGATGGATTCGCTGCTTGCTTTTCTGAGAGAATATATTAACTAGAATATGCAAAACTGAAGGTTCAAAGACCTTCTTGGCAGCATATTCGCTACAAGTACACTGATCCATGTCAGAATGCTCAAGGGCCTGATGAGGATCACCCGTCTTGTGTGCTTGTAGGGAATATGCAGAACTTATAATGGAGGAAAGAGATGTTAAAACACTACCTGATAATTTTTTTGATTTCCATGGTTCCCCTGATTGAACTGCGGGGCGCTATCCCTTATGCCGTGGGCTTTAAACTGCCGCTGCTGCCTAGTTGTATTATCTGTATCCTGGGCAACATGCTCCCGGTGCCGATTATCTTTTTGTTTGCGCGGAAGGTGCTGGAATGGGGGGCGGATAAGCCGGTGATCGGCAAATTCTTTACCTTCTGTCTGGAGAAGGGGCACAAAGGGGGCAAGAAGTTACAGCAAAAAGCCGGCAGAGGGCTGTTTGTGGCGCTTCTTCTGTTTGTGGGTATTCCCGTGCCCGGCACCGGCGCATGGACCGGTACACTGGCGGCCAGCTTGCTGGATATGGATTTTAAGTCCAGCGTCATTGCCGTGCTGCTGGGTGTAGTGCTGGCGGGTGTGATCATGGGTCTGGCCAGCGCGGGACTGTTCGCAGCCATCGAGTTGGCGGTATAAAAGGTTCGCGGCGGGAGTCCCGGGAACCGATTGGCACGGATTCGCGGGTACAGCGGGAGTTTGACAGAGGCCAAATCCCGGATGCAGAGAGAGGGACGACATGGCGGATGTATATTCGGACTTTGCCAGAGTGTATGACGAACTCATGGACAACGCCCCTTATGGGGATTGGTGTGAAAATATTGCCGCGCTGATTCAGGAGTATGGGATCAGCAGGCCGGTGCGGGACGGGGAGGGACTTTGCCCGGACGGCGCGTTGGGGAGTTCCCAGGGCGTCTGTGAAGCCTGCGGGGGGCGCTTTGGCGGTGAAACAGACGCAGGGATGTCAGACCCGGAAACCCTGCTGGCATCAGAGCGTAATCTGGTGCTGGACCTGGGCTGCGGCACCGGCACGTTGACGGAATTGCTCTGCCAAAAGGGCTATGATATGATCGGTGTGGACAATTCCCCCCAGATGCTGGAGATCGCCATGGAGAAGCGTGAGGAGAGCGGCAGCGGGATCCTGTATCTGCTGCAGGATATGAGGGAACTGGAATTGTACAGTACAGTGGGGACGGTGCTCTCTGTCTGTGATTCCCTGAACTATCTGCTGGAGGAGGAAGAGCTGCTGCAGGTGTTCCGGCTGGTGGATAATTACCTGTACCCAGGCGGACTTTTTCTCTTTGATTTCAATACGGTATATAAGTACAGCCAGGTCATCGGGGATGCGGTCATTGCGGAGAACCGGGAGGATTGCAGCTTTATATGGGAGAACTACTACCATGAGGAAGAGGAGATCAACGAGTATGATCTGACGGTTTTTGTGCAAGAGGAGGGAGATCGTTTTCGACGGTTTACGGAGAATCATTTCCAGAGAGGCTATACGCCGGAGACTATGCGCAGGTTGGTGGAGCAGGCGGGGATGCGGCTGCTCCGGCTGTTGGACGCGGACACGCTGGGGGAGGTCACTGACAGGAGCGAGAGAGTCTATGTTCTGGCCAGGGAGTGCAGGAAGATACAGGAAAGCGCTAGGTAAGAGGAGTCATTTACTATATATTGGCGCGATGGGGCAGGTAGGTTGAAACTTTGTACCCTGAACCGGTAGGGTGTATCAAGGACATAACATAGGACATGTGCGGAGGTTATATGAAGGATTATATAGTACGTGCCACGGCTGCGGGAGCGCAGATCCGGGCGTTTGCGGCCACAACTCGGAATCTGGTGGAGGAGGCCAGAAAGGCCCACAACACCAGCCCGGTGATGACGGCGGCCCTGGGGCGCCTGCTGACGGCAGGGGCTATGATGGGGGTAATGTTAAAGGGGGAAAAAGACCTGCTGACCTTGCAGATCCGGGGGGACGGCCCCGGCAGGGGTCTGACGGTGACGGCGGACAGTCTGGGACGGGTCAAGGGCTACCCCCTGGCGGCGGATGTGATCCTGCCGGCCAATTCCCAGGGAAAGCTGGATGTATCAGGGGCCATGGGCTCGGGGATACTGAGCGTGATCCGGGATATGGGGATGAAGGAGCCCTACGTGGGGCAGACACCTTTGCAGACCGGAGAGATAGCGGAGGATCTGACCTACTATTTTGCCGCGTCGGAGCAGGTGCCCTCCAGCGTGGGACTGGGAGTGCTGATGGAGCGGGACAACACGGTAAAGCAGGCGGGCGGTTTCATTCTTCAGCTGATGCCGGATACGGAGGAGGCAGTGGTTGCCCGGCTGGAGGAGAATCTGGCAAAGGTGTCTTCCGTGACTACGCTGCTGGAGGAGGGCAATACGCCGGAGCAGATTCTGCGGCTCCTTCTTGAGGGGCTGGACGTGGAACTTACGGATACTCTGGAGACCGCTTTTTTCTGTAACTGTGACAAATCCCGGGTGGAGAAGGCTCTGATCAGTATCGGCCGGGAAGAATTGCAGGCAATGATTGACGAGGACAGGGAGATAGAGGTGAACTGTCAGTTCTGCAACCGGCACTACGCTTTTTCCGTGGAGGAGCTTATACTGCTTAACAGTTAAAATTGCCGAGTAACCTGACTACATAACTTAAGCCTATACATTTAACTAGTGCGATACGGTAAATTCTGGCGTTATGTAGTATAACAGCCTTTGTGAGAAGGCCAGATGAACAGTCAAAAAAGCGCGCCTTAGTGACTAAGGCTGCGCTTTTTCCAGAGAGTTGCGGATTGCTTCCAGCAGTACCAGCGAGGTATATTTGCTGTCTGCGTCATAGCTGATGTTATCCAGCGACTGCTGCTCACAGATCTGTGACACCAGAGAATCAAAGGCGGGCTGGAGCAGAGGGTACATAGTGGTCACGGCTTCGCTTAAGTTCACCAGCTGGATGGAGGTGATGGTATTTCTGTCCACCATAACTTCCACATTTAAAGTCTGATCGCCCAGAACCATTTCCGTGTTGTACACACCGGGTATGTAGAGGGAGGCAGCGTCTGAGGCTGGCGAGGCGCCGTCTGTGACACCTGTACTGCCATCGGGGCTTTCCGTTCCCGTGGGAGTATCGGACCCGGGGGAATCTTCTTTATCCGGAAGGAACATCATGACCAACAGCACCACGAACAGGATGCCCAGCACGGCGAAGATTCCAGTATAAATCAGTTCTTTCATATGGAGGACCACGATTTTTGTTTTTGCGCTCATGTTTACCTCTTTCCCGGATATTGCCGGCGGCGCCCGCAATATCCCTTGATGCGTATTGGGAAGCTTTGCTTGTTGTTAATATAAAGT
>CAMWTF010000109.1 GCA_947177105.1 uncultured Lachnospiraceae bacterium
GTCTGGGCAAGGTGGCCTACGAGGTGGCGGAGCGGCTGGATCTGCGCACGGATGCCTATGTGCTGGAGATCGATCTGCGCAGCATGGCAGAGGCTTATGATCGCCAGGCCAGCTTCACCCCCCTGCCTAAATTCCCGGAGGAGAGCCGGGATCTGGCGCTGGTGATGGGCAAGGAGATAACCTGCGGCCAGGTGGAGGAGGTAATCCGCAAATCCTGCAACTATATCAAGGGTATTCACCTGTTCGACGTGTACGAGGGCGGCCAGATTGCGGCAGGCAAAAAGAGTATGGCTTTCACCGTGGAGTTTACACCCCGGGAGGAGGCTTTTGAGCCGGATGCGGTGGACCGCTTTGTGAAGAAGATCCTGAAGAACCTGAAAAATCAGCTGGATATAGAACTCCGAAGCTAGGGAACATGCGGAACTTAAAAGGGATATAACAGCATGTTCCCGGAAAGTACACTGATGGATATTCGGACGCCTAAAGCGGCCGGATATGCATCACCGATGAGTGTGCTTGTAGGGAACATGCGGAACTTTAATATAGAAAGGAAGGCAGCATATGTTAAAAAAGTGTGCATGGGAGAATTATGACGAGAAGCAGCTGAAAAAGCTGGAGAAGCTGAGCCGGGAGTACAGGGAGTTCCTGGATCAGGGCAAGACGGAGAGGGAGTGTATCGACACCATTGTAAACATGATAGAAAAAGAGGGCTACCGGGAGCTGGAAGCTCTGATCAAAGCCGGGGAAACACTGAAAAAAGGAGACAAGGTCTACAGCGTCTGGATGAATAAGTCCATTGTCATGTTCCACATCGGCCAGACACCTCTTACGGAGGGCATGAATATCCTGGGCGCCCATATCGACAGTCCCAGGCTGGATGTGAAGCAGAATCCGCTGTTTGAGGATATCGATCATACCTTTGCCTACATGGATACCCATTATTACGGCGGTGTGAAGAAGTACCAGTGGGTGACACTGCCTTTGGCTATCCACGGCGTAGTGGTCAAGAAGGACGGCACCACCGTCGAACTGAACATCGGAGAAAACGAGGAAGATCCTGTATTTTTCGTCTCCGATCTGCTGATCCACCTGGCCGGACAGCAGCTGGAAAAGACAGCGGCCAAGGTCATCGAGGGTGAGGCTCTGGATCTGATTGCCGGGACAAAGCCCCTGATTCTGGGCGAGGGGGAAAAGGAGACGGACGAGGGCAAGGAAAAGGCGAAAAATATTGTCAAATCCGGAGTGCTGGATATTCTGAAGGAGACCTACGACATCGAGGAGGCAGACCTGATCTCCGCAGAGTTGGAAGTGGTGCCTGCGGGCAAGGCCAGGGAGGCAGGTTTTGACCGCAGCATGATTCTGGCCTACGGGCAGGATGACAGGGTCTGCGCGTTCACTTCCCTAAAGGCCATGTTGGATTTAAAGGGGCATGAGAGAACCGTGTGCTGCATTTTGGTGGACAAGGAGGAGATCGGTTCCGTGGGAGCCACGGGCATGCAGTCCCGCTTCTTTGAGAATGCGGTGGCGGAGCTGATGAACCTGGCAGGGGAGTACAGCGAACTGAACGTGCGCCGTTGTCTGGCCCGCAGCGCCATGCTTTCCTCCGATGTGAGCGCGGCCTTCGACCCCGGCTACAGAGATTGCTTTGAACTGCAGAATGCGGCTTTTCTGGGCGGCGGTATGGTGTTCAACAAATTTACCGGTTCCAGAGGCAAATCCGGCTCTAACGACGCCAATGCGGAGTATGTGGCTCATCTGCGCAAGGTTATGGACGAGGGCGGTATACAGTGGCAGACGGCGGAGCTTGGCAAGGTAGATGTGGGCGGAGGCGGCACTATCGCCTATATCCTGGCTCTCTACGGCATGAACGTCATTGACAGCGGTGTGCCTGTACTGAATATGCATGCACCCTGGGAGGCCACCAGCAAGGCGGATATCTACGAAGCGTACAGAGGTTACAAGGCATTTGCGGAAAATGTGAGCATGTGATAACGGGCTTTTACAAAATCCCTTTGCGGTGAGCCGGGGGCAGCGGCCTAAACTGTCGTCGCGGTATTGGGGATTGGGCCCTTTGCCATTGACGTTCGGAAACAATGACAGGGAGTTTGTTATGGAACTGAAAAAATCGGATTTTTATTTTGACCTGCCCCAGGAACTGATTGCGCAGGATCCTCTGGAGGACCGCTCTTCCTCCCGGCTTTTGCTGCTGGATAAAAATACGGGACAGATACGGCACGAGGTTTTTCACAATATCACCCGGTATCTGCGGCCTGGGGACTGCCTGGTGCTGAACAATACCAAGGTGATTCCCGCCCGGCTTTTGGGAGAGCGGGAGGGCACCGGCGCCCATGTGGAGGTGCTGCTGCTTAAGCGCCGGGAGAGCGATGTGTGGGAGACTCTGGTAAAGCCCGGCAAAAAATGTAAACCCGGCACCTGTCTGGTGTTTGGAAACGGGCTGCTGAAGGCCCAGGTGTTGGAGACAGTGGAGGAGGGCAATCGGCTGATCCGCTTTTCCTATGAGGGCATCTGGGAGGAGGTGCTGGATAAGCTGGGGGAAATGCCTCTGCCACCCTATATCACCCACAAGCTGCAGGATAAGAGCCGCTATCAGACCGTCTATGCCAGGTACGAGGGATCGGCGGCGGCTCCCACGGCGGGACTGCATTTTACCCGGGAACTGCTGACCCGGATTGAGGATATGGGAGTGGATATTGTCTATGTGACCCTGCATGTGGGGCTGGGCACGTTCCGGCCAGTGAAGGAGGAAAATGTGCTGGAGCACCATATGCACTCGGAGTATTACCAGATCACCGAGGAGGCGGCGGAGCGGATCAATGCCGTCAAGGCTGCCGGAGGGCGGATCATCTGTGTGGGCACCACCAGTTGCCGTACTCTGGAGAGTGCGGCAGGCGAGGACGGCAGAGTGCAGCCGGGCTGCGGCAATACGGAGATTTTCATCTACCCGGGCTACCGTTTCAAAGTGCTGGACTGCCTGGTTACCAATTTTCATCTGCCGGAGTCCACATTGGTGATGCTGGTCAGCGCATTGGCGGGACGGGAACAGGTGTTGGCGGCCTATGAGGAAGCCATCCGGGAGAAATATCGCTTTTTTAGTTTCGGGGATGCGATGTTTGTGCATGAGGGAATTGACAATTCGTGAGGAATCGTGTAAAATTATGTTTAAAGTTACTACTGTCTGGGGGGCTCTTAAATGGAAGAACGTAGAAAAAGCAAGAGAATGGATCTGGAGGCTAAACTGATGGTGAAGCGTCTGGACTCCACTGAGAAGCATGCAGTAGTCATTAATATTTCGGATGTATCCCGCACCGGTGTGGGGTTCTCCTGCCCGGATCAGCTGGACATCAGGGCAGTATATGAGTGTTACCTAACCATTTGGACTAAGGAGGTAATACATGTATTTCTGCAAATCGTGCGCTCAGAAGTAGAAGGTACAGAAGGCTTTCACTATGGAGCCGTTTTTATCGGTATGTCCGAACAGGACGCCTTCCGCATCAGTGTGTACGAACAATTCTCGGCGATAAACAATTGAGTCGAGAAATCATGGCATCTTAAATCAAAAGGGTCTGCCTGTTTCCTTGTGAAACAGGCAGATTCTTTTTCTATAATTTTCTTTCATGGATGACAAACTGAGGTGTGGAGAGCAACTTTTTGGCAGCTTCTTGAGACGCTTCGTCATAGAACTCGATCCGCAGCACGCCCGCTTCATGTTCCCGGTTGTGGACGATGCCGATATTTTTGATATTGATATTGTTGAAGGCCAGAGTGGTGGCCACCTGAGCCAACATACCGGGGCGGTCGTCTATATCAATGTTGAAAGAGTACACTCGCTTGATGGGGCCGCTGGAGGCGTTAATAAAGGAATCCCGGTAGATTCTGGCGCTGTCAAAAAGCTGGTACAGCGCCTCCTCCTGACGTTTATCCAGCTGCTCCTTGATGGCAGACAGGGAATGGATGTAGCTTTCCAGCAGCTTGGAGATATTTTCCGTGTTGGTCAGACAGATCTGCTGCCACATGGCGGCGGAGGAGGAGGCGATCCGGGTGATGTCCTTAAAGCCGCCTGCAGCCACCAGCTTCATGATGCCTTCTTCGTTGTCCGAGTCCCGCACCAGATTGACTAGAGAGGCGGCGATCACGTGGGGCAGATGACTGATGCCTGCGGTGACATAATCGTGCTGCCGATAATTCAGCACCAGGGGGATGGCTCCCATGGTCTCCACCAGCGTCCGGTAGGCGTACAGCCTGTCCGGGTCAGTCTGTCCGGTGGGGGTCAGGATATAGTAGGCGTTTTCCAGCAGCTTGGCCTTGGAGTTGGCATAGCCAAAGCGTTCGCTGCCCGCCATGGGATGTCCCCCGATGAACTGTGCCTCCAGACCCGCCTGAGCGATATGCGCATGGATATCGGTCTTGACGCTGCCCACATCCGTCAGGGTGCAGGAGGGGGAGAGAATTTTTTTTACCGCCTCCAGATTGGCGTCATTTTTCTGCACCGGGGCACATAGAAACAGATAGTCGCAATCCGAAAAGCCTGCGTCTATCTGCTCCGCTGCCCGGTCAATGACACCGTCCTTCAGCGCCGCCTCCAGGGTGGCGGCATTTACATCATATGCAGAGATCCGTATTTCCGATATATTTTCCCGCAGGGATCTGGCGATGGAACCGCCGATGAGTCCCAGACCGATAAAGCCAATGTGCAGCTGTGCCATGTTGTTTCCTCCCAAATTGTGTTTTGCTATAGTAACTATAGCACGTTGAAGTGTGAAAAGCAAGGGAGGCTTCAGGCGGATAAACATTTCTGCCCGGAGAGATTATCTGCCTTCCAGGGTCACCTGGTAGGCTTCCCAGGGGGCAGGGACTTCCAGTTTTCGGATCATGTCCTTTAGGACGGTCTCCGGAATGTGCCGCGCGCGGTTGCGGTTGCGGCGCAGCAGTTCCTGATAAGGAACCTCCAGGTATAGGATATGCACTCTTGCCCCATAGCCCGCGAAAAGCCGCACCAGTTTTTGGCGGGTCTCCTGAAGGAGATTGGTGGCGTTCCAGATAAAGGGCTGTCCCTGGCGCAGGTATCCCCGGGCCAGTTCCAACGCCTCCTGGACGACTTTGCCGGAATTTTTTGTTGGCGGGATCCCTAATTTTTCCCGGAGATCGTCCAGGGAGACAACGGGGGGCCTGCCCTCTGAAGACAAAGCCCCGCCCTGTTGGGCAATCCATGTGTCTTTGCCTGACAGGGGAAGCCCGGCCATCATAATTACGTCAAAGGTGGTGTCATCATATAATTGTGTACCCTGCCACAGGTCGTCCTTTTGGAAAAACTGGAATTTCGTATAAGGGTTTGCAAAGGTATAGGGATGCTCCCAAATTCCCAGTTCTTTGGCGTATTCCCCAAACAGCTCCACCTGGCTGGGCAGTTGGCTGGGAAGAGTCTCCTGCCGCCCCAGGGTGTCCGCTTTGGCAAGCAGATATAGTAGTTTTAACGGTATACTTTCGGCGGCTTTGCACAGTTCCACCTCCGGCTGCTTTTTTGTCCAGAACCACAGGGGCAGACCATGGCAGCGGATCAGCTTTGCCACAAGCTCCCGCTGGGCAAAGGTCAGGCCGAAGCGCTCCGCCTCCTGATAAGCGGTTTTGCGGAAAATTTTCTCTCCCACAATGGTGTGCTTCGGCGACACCCATTTTCCGTCCTCTTGCTTTGTACAGACGGGCTTTCCAATATCGTGGAATGCTGCCGCCAGAAACAGGAGCGCTTTTTCCTCCTCCGGCAATGCCTGCCAGGGGGCCAGCTTTGTCAGTTCTTCGCACACCATTTCCGTGTGCCGCAGCACGTCGCCCTCCCCGTGGTACTCCGGGTTCTGGGGGATGTCTTTTAATGTCAGCAGTTCCGGGTGGGAGACCGCCAGCTTTTGCAGAGAATATCCGTTCTCTTTTATTTCATATAATATATTCATTTCCATTTGATCACCTACTTATTTAAAGTTCCGCATTCGTCCGGCCTGTACACAATATGGGAGATCAATATCCGGCCGCATAGGCGTCCGAATATTGATCTGAGTACAGTCCGGACAGATGCTGATTAAAAGTTCCGCGTCTGTTTAGTCGGTACAGAATAGATCCACTCCATCCGACAGGCGGTTCGCCACTATGGGACGGCTGGCCCAATGGCTTTCCGAATCCAGAATGGTATTCAGGAAGGAAGCGCGGACGAATTTCAGGCGGTCAATGACATAATCCCCCTCCTCCACCTTGATATAGATTCCCTCCATGATGCCGGACAGATCGGTTTGCCGGGTTGCCGTTTCCGGATTTACGCCGCCTTTTTTGCACTGCAAAAGGAAGTGCTCTTCTGCGTCCTGGGAGATAAAGAGGCTGGGGCCGATCCATTCTGCAATGGCCTCCGGGTTGGCATAATAGCCCTCGCTTAAAACCCGGACTGAATGGACAAAGGGGGCATTTTGCAAAAGGTCCCTGCGCTTTCGGGTAGAGAAAAATTTTTGCTCTGCCTTATCAAAAATATCAAATTCCATAAAGTAGTGGGGCAGGCAGTCGTAAAATACCGTATGCTTTGCATACAGCCATTCGCCGTACATTACATATCTGTCCCCCAAAAGGGCGCGCAGTTTTTCCTCAAAGCAGCCTGCCCACAGCTTGAACAGATCGAATTGCTTTTCGCCGTAACCGCCGTTTAGGAAGTGCCCACGGCTTTGCAGGTACATTTTTCCGTTTCTGTCAAAACTGATGCCGCAGTTTGCGCCGTCCACCTTTTCCTCCAAAACCAGGTATTTCCCCTCAATTTCGCTAAATGCAACATTTTTTAAGTCCTCATCCCCGGACTGCTTTCTTGAACCCTCCAGATGGCGGGTGCGGGGATATTTATAAATCTGATCCATATATTTTCAATCCTTTCTATAAAGAGTTCCGCATGTTCCCTACAAGCACACAGACTGGTGATCAACATCCGGCCGCTTGGGCGTCCAGATGTTGATCAGTGTACTTTCCGGGAACATGCTGTTTAAGAGAACTTATAAAGAGTTCCGCATGTTCCCTACAAGCACACAGACTGGTGATCAACATCCGGCCGCTTGGGCGTCCAGATGTTGATCAGTGTACTTTCCGGGAACATGCTGTTTAAGAGAACTTATAAAGAGTTCCGCATGTTCCCAGCAAGCACACAGATTGGTGAAATAAAAAATGCCATGAAAGAATATCTTTCACAGCATACCAAAAAAGACAGTCCGGCGGCACTGCTTCTGCCTGTGGCTGCTTTTTAAATTGGGGTGCAGCCCCAATCGGATCAAAAAATCCCATGCTCAAAAGATATCCAACTTAACAGGTACACAAAAACACCAGACACTTTAACCGATTTCGGAGGTGTCTGTGGTTCCTGCCTGTTTATTTGTCGGATATAGTATTACATGGGGTCCTCCAATCTGAAACCGAAACAATATTTACTTTATCAATCTAACATTCTGAAAGGGATTTGTCAAGCGGCAGTTGATTTCATGAATTGCGGCTTGATGCATAAAATGGGCAGTGATATAATGTACTCAAACTTCCCACACCAAAAATGGGATTCGCACATTTATCCGGGCACAAGCAGTTTAATAGAAATGACGCAAATAATGGAGATATAGCATGGCCGTAGTCTTAAATAT
>CAMWTF010000110.1 GCA_947177105.1 uncultured Lachnospiraceae bacterium
CCCTCTCCCCGATAGCCAACGACGCTTCCTGACCGGAAACGGTCTCCGCTTCCGCCCCGTCAGCGGCTTGCTGCTTCAGCAACTCTTCAAACTCCCGGAATGCCTCCTGCGCCTCATAAAATTTATCTTCCCTTGCCATCTCTTCCACCGATGCCGCCGCATGCCACATCACACCGTCAAACCATTGCACCTCCCCGTCATCAATTCTGACTTTCAGCGCCTCCGCTGACAGATACCCCTGGGCAGCAAGATCTTCCAAGGACAGTTCCGTCTGCTGCGCTTCCACTTCCTCCTCTGGCGCTGCCGCCGTCTCCTGCTGCTCCCGGGGTTCAAGTATCGGCCTGGCCAGAAAACCTGCCCAAAACATCACCACCCCTACCAGCGCTGTCGCCGTAAAATAAACTGCCTTCATATTCCGTCACCTGCCCTCCACTGAGTCTATGATTCCCTGCACATATCTGTAACCGCTGCTGCCGACCTTGAATTCTCCTCTGGCCTGCACCTGTTTCGCCACTGTGTACACGCTCCTATATACCGGCGGACCGTATACAATGATTTCCTGTCCGCCGCAGTCCAGCACTGCGTAAGCCCTGAATGAAATGTCCTTTGCGTACATATTAGGGGCCAGATTGATCAGAACGGAGGTAAAGCGGTTCCTCCCCGACACGGTCTCAAACACCTTGTCGTTTACCTTGCCGTTCTCCATCCAGTAGGCTCTTCCGCCGCCCACCTTTGTACCTCCCTTGACAAAGGGATATTTCTCCCGGTTTTCATTGGTGATAAACAGCGTTCCATACTCCTTTAAAACACATCCGTCCACGCCCACAGTGGTCAGACGCTGCTTCAGGCCCTCATCTATTCCCGATTTAAAGCGGATACCCGCCGGGCTCTGCACCCGTATGGAAAAACCATGATAGCTGAGCAGATCCTGCAGCCCCGGCAGAGGCGCTGCAGTACATGTCTCGCCCTGCCACTCCAATTTCCATACATACATGCCCACTGGAATATTATTGCTGTTATAACTGTACATCACCGCCGTCCTGCCAAAAGTGTCCGGCAGTTCCACCTGGCAGCTGTTCCCCGCCCTATGAGCTGTGTACTCAACCCCGTCCACATAAATGGTATTATCCTCATATCCCGCAGGGGGAGTCAAGGTCAACATCCTGGGATTCTGGGGCTCTGGAGGCGTCACGCTGCTCTCTGACACTACTTTTCTGCGCACCAGCATAGTGCCCGTATTTTCTGCCCTGACAGCCGCATAGAGAGTGTCCCCATATCCACAGATCTTCAGGAAATCCAAGCCTGTTCCCAGCCTGTCGCTGTACTGCTCAAGGACCGTATCCGTACCTCGCAGCAGCTGGGCCCTTCTGGTGGCTGTATCGTAGAATGCCAGATACACCTGCCCCTGGACCACATCCATGGAGGCCGCATTGAATTGGTTCATGTAGACCACGGGGCTGCTGCTCCAGCTGTTTCCGTCAAACATCGCCATATAGGCGCCCTGTCCTGTACATCCTGCGAAAGCATATATCTTTTGTCCCAGCTTCACCAGTTCATGGATATTGGTACTCGTACCGGAGATGGTATATGCGGTGCTCCAGCTGCGGCTCGCCATATTATACTCCCTTATCTGGCTTGATCCGGTGGGAAATTCCGCGCAGACCATGTAAAAACTGTTGCCGGATTTCACCAGCGCCGGATTGCTGAAATCCATGGAGGTGGTCAGACTGTCCGTCACTGTCCTGCCGCCCTTTATGTCATATATTACCAGACGTATACTGTTTCCATAGGGCTCCTGAAAAGCTCCATAGATTTCATCGCCATCCACAACAAACTGCATGCTTCTGGGATTCTGCACCGCATAGGAGGTCACCTGTGCCCAGGCGTTGCCGCCAAGCTTACAATAGACGATTCCATCCCAGGTACCCTTGCAATAGGAGAGATACACCTCTCCCCCGCAGACGGCCAATGCAGGCATCCGGGCGTTGCCAATAGTCTGCCCCACCTGCTGCCATGCCGCGCCGTTCCAGCACATCACACGAACCTGGGTGGCGCTGCCGCTGCCCGAAACCGCTTCCGTATATGCGGCGTAGAGAGTCCCTGTAGTGGGATCCACACACACATCCGGCTCCTCACTGAACTGACCGCTGATGCTTCCCTCCAGCTTATCCCACACGCCGACGTCGCTGTAGTCAGCAAAGGTAACGGTGAAGGTCAGCTGACGCTGATCTGCGGACAGCTTCAGGTCACTGAGCCGTATGCCGCTGTTGGTTCCGTCGGAATAGTATAAAGTATTCTGGGTAAAATCAGCCCCCAGATCCGTACTTCCATAGGAGGTCTCCCCAGCAGATACGTCCAGAGCCGCCTGCCGGAGGGCATTAACGTCAGTACCCGCCTCGGGATGCGTCACCCCTGGCCGGTATACATAGATATAGTTTTTTCCCGCAATATTTGTCAGATTGTCTACCTTATTGTCCACACGGTACATCAAAAGACCGCTGGAGGGCAGAGAGTACTCAAACTGGTTAGGATCACTGCTCTTCCTCCGATATTCCAGACAGATCAGTTCCGTATCCGAAAGCGGTGTCCGCAGTACAAACACTTTGTTGCCCCCGGTTTCCGATGCCGCTGTCAGCGTGTAGGTACCGTCTTGGGTAATGTTTCCCATGGGAATCCAGCCCTGCCGGGCCCGCAGATAGGACAACGGATATTGCAGGTAGCAGCTGACGGATGCCATGAGATCCCACCATCCCACCGGATCTCCATTACCGCTCTGCCTGTAAAGGTCGGGCAGTCCTAAAGAATGGAGAAATTCATGGGCAATCACTCCCTGCTGCATCAGCAGGTGGATGCCTGCATCTTCCGAAACAAGCTTGTCGGAGGGAATCATATTATAGTCCAAAACACGGAGTCCCTTCAAATTGCCTGGGCCTGCATATTGTTTGCGGATGGCCGTCTCCCCACCTTCCACTGCGTTTCCCTGTATGATAATGGTCAGGTTATCCACTATTCCCGCCTGCCTGTTATCCAGCTTGCCCTGAAGCGCATCCGTAGAAATTCTCCCGTCCGCCATGGCGTCCAATATCTCCTGCACCACACCCCCATCCTTGCTGCTGCTCCTGGGAAGTACCAGGGGCCTCACTCCCTGGCCGCCGGGCAGCTCCTGGGGAAAATAGTTGGTCACGTGTACTTTGCCCTCTGTCACCGCCGTAATGTAATTGCTGAAGGAGTCGGGAGCCAAATCATACATCTTTTTGATCTCCTGCCAATTGGAACGATAATAAATGCTGGAACTGTCCTGGCCGTTATTGGCATTGAATATATCCCTGTTATCGTCCTGGTATTTCACAAAGATGACCACATTGGCGATCTCAGCTGCATTTCCCTGGGCCTGCACTTTTCCGATATTTACCCCATCGGGCACCAACAGCGCCACTGCCAGTATCACCGACAGCGCCATTGACGCCAGGCGCCTAAATCGCTTTTTAACCGCTGCATTTCCCATAATCCTCATCCCGTTACCTCCATTCTTCATATTCCGGGAGACCAAAGAATGCCGGACCAATCCTAAAATCGGCAGGATCCGCATCTGCCTGATACAGATAGGTTCTGCCGCCCTGGGCGTACGCATAGATAACGCCGCCCTGGGCCGCCACCTCCTTTGTCTGTTCCTCGGCAGTGGAGCCGTCCTCCTGAAACATGCCCACATACTCCACACCCTGGTAAACCACCGTCAACTGTCCTACACACACGCCGCCGGCCAGCGTTCCATGAACCGATTTGGTCACATTGCCCTCCCCGTCGTAGTATGCCGTTTTCACTTCTCCGGCATAGGACCCGTCCTCCAGTGATGCGGCGCCCAGCACTGCTCCCGCTGCGTCCGCCCGGTAAAACAGGAAACGCCCCTGCCCGCCGCACCAGGTGATCTCCACAGCCCGGCCGCCGGTGGCAATCTGCAGGATATCCTCCCCTGCCTGATAATGGGTACGGGTTTCAATGGCATCCATGCCCTCCTGCAGCAGACGATGCCATTCCTCCGACAGGGCCAGGGCTCTGAGCGCCTGGACATCCTGCTGCTCCAACGCCTCCGTGATCCGGCCCGCCAGAGCCGCCATATCCTCCTCTGTGTCGTCCCGATACACTGTCACTGCGCTGAGCTGCTGCGCATATTCCACAGAAGGGTAGAGCCGAAGAACCTTAGACAACATGCGGCGCTGTTCCTCCCAGTTCCCCCTGCTGCCATAGATCCGGGCCAGTTCCACATAGTCCTCTTCCCCGAATACATCCATGGCCAGCAACCGTTCATAGTACGCCTGCTTTTGGGCCAGAGATGCCTCGTCCTCCATCAATTCAGAAATGGCCTGACGCAATTCCTCCTCTGTGAAGGGGGCGTCCTGTTCGGCTGCCGCGGTGGGCTCCTCCGTCTGTACAGACAAAACCTCTCCCATATCCGCCGGGGATTGTCCGCAGGAGGTCAGGCTTGCCAGCAGGAGAACAGTGAAACACACTGGGTAAATAAACATATTTTTTCTCATAGTTACCTCTTTTTCGCTCTTAAAAGTATAAAACTCCATTATTGGTTTCGGCGCACAAAAGACAAAACTTAATAGGGAAATAAGATAAAAAGTCCGTCGTCCTCAATTTACGCTCTGCCCATATATTACATACCTTGACAGGCGAAGTATCTTGCACTATAATCTATATATCTCAGAAAATATCCATGTGCCGTCACATTCCTATTCCATCAGGCAAACTGCCCGGGGCGGAATCTGCCTGCACACCGCAAGAAAGGCCAAATCCATGTCAATCACCGCCGATATCATCCGTGGGCACACGGAGACCATCATTCTGGCCAGCCTGATGGAACATGACAGCTATGGCTACCAGATCAATAAGGATATTCTGCGCAAGACGGACAACCGCTATGAATTGAAGGAAGCCACCCTGTATACCGCATTTCGCAGGCTGGAGCAGGCAGGATACATTACCGCCTCTTGGGGGGACGAGAAGGGGGGGGCGCGCCGCCGCTACTATTCTATCACCCAGGAGGGGCGCAAAGCCTGCGAGCAGGGGCTTCTGGAGTGGAAAGAGGCCAAAGCTGTGATCGACAAACTGCTGGAACTTGATCAGTGCGGGGAAAAATCCTGAAGATTTGCCTCGGTTTGTATGATTCCTAAAAGTTCCAGCACACTGAACGCGGAACATTTTATGCATTATGCCGCAAATAAAATAAAGGAGGAGGGCGCAGATAAGCGCCTGGTTTTATGGATAACCTGCGAATCAGAAAATACATGGATCAACTGTTTGAGAACGCGCCGATAAACCGCCGCACACTGGAACTGAAGGAGGAACTGATCGCCAATGCCCTGGAAAAATATAATGATCTGACCCTGCGGGGATATGGAGAGGACGAGGCATTTCAGCTGGTCATTGGCTCTATCGGGGATGTGCGGCAGCTTTTTGCGGAGATGGGCACAGACGATGATTATTCTCAGGCGTATTATTTACAGTGGGCACGGGAAGCCCAGGAGAGAAAAGCCGCTTTGACTGCCGTGTCCGCAGGGCTTTTCCTGCTGGCAGGGGCTGTGCTGGTGATCTCTCTTCTACTGTACTGGTACAATGTAAAATTCATCTATATACATGGTCAAAACCTGACCCTGCTGGGAATTGTCATCGCCCTGTTGATCTGCATCGTGCCGGTCTCGCTGCTGGTGTATGCCCACAAAATCCAGCCCCCTGTAGAGCTGGCTGATTATACCGCCAAGCAGGCTGCCCTCAATTCTGAGAGCAGAAAACAGCGCCGCAGGCGCTTCAAACAAATCAAGGGAAGTCTGGAGGGAATGATGTGGCTGCTGATTGTAATTTTCTATTTTATCATCAGCTTTACCACCCAGGCATGGTACATCACCTGGATCATTTTTCTGGGCGGCGCTGCTGTGGAGTGCTTACTGGATGCGCTTACTAAAATTTTCTTCCCTATAGACAAGGAGTGACTCCCCAAAACTTCCCCTGGGATAGCGCCGCTGAGAAAGTGATATGTTTTAACGAGGACGATGAGCATGTGGCGCTGAATGCAAATTTGCAGATAGACGCAGCGTCTATCTGCAAATGAAGTCATTCAAACCGAAACCACTTAAAGTCGAAGTCACATCCCGGCAGGAACACAAACACCACTTTCTGCACCCCTTTTACCGGCTGCAAGTCGAAGCTGTGCTCCCTATACTCCTCCTCATGGGGAAATTCCACAATCTGGTTTACACTCTCCTCCCCGACGAACCGCACATGGATCGTATTGTTCGCCAAAGGTGTGCGGCCGTAGATCGTGATCCTGCTGACACCCTGCTCACCGAAATCCATATCCGCATATTCCAGGGACACATTGTTTCCGATACCCTCTATGGCTTCTTTTGTCACGGTGAAGCTATCTCCGTAAATCTGTCTGTTCTCCACTACATAAAGTTGGGCAAAGGCTTTATTTATCCTGGTAAAGTTAAAACCGCCCAGTTCCATGGATGCTTTGGTGCAGATACTGAGAGTGGTCTGTCCCCGCAGGCGCTTCTTAAGCTTATAGGTCTCAGGCTGGAACACCTGCCACTGACTCTGTTTATGGTACACACCGTCATACAGCAGTTCGCTCCCCTCCTCACCCGGCAGTCCCTCCCAGAACTGGATGAACTGAGGATCATTGGAATTGGCAAAAATAGATACGGTGATTTCATCGGACCCGTAATCGCCAAAGTCCAGACCGGAATATCCCACTGCGGTGAAACCCTCTCTGGCGGTGGAGGCGGCGTTCTGGATGCCGCTGAGCACCGTGCCCTGCTGACAATTGAACAGTCCGCCCACCACAAAGGAATAAGGATCTATGGTTGCCGGACCCATATCTTGAATGACAAATTCCATTTGGGAGATCAACTTTACCTTGTCCGTGCCGTTTTTCACCATGCAGCGTACATTAAATTTCCCGTCTCCCAAGGCCGTAATCACTGCCCTGTCGCCCTGGGCCTCCACACTGGCCACATTGGTCTCAATTCCGGAGGCATTGACCGCTTTCCAGATAATCTCCTGATCTGTGGCGGAAGCTGGATGGCAGATGGCCTGTACGGTAACCTGCCTTTTCTCCGGGCCTAAGATCGTCCAGACTGGCTGTGTATTCTCCGGCTTACACATATCCTCTTTGACATGAACCAGTTCCAGCTTACGCACGGGCACAAAGCCCACAGGCACCTGCGCCAGAGGCATAAAACTGTTTTGGGGAAACAAAGCCAGACCTTCCCGCGTCTCGCCAGCCACCACCGTTATGGACAGACCTGCCTCCCGCAGAATATCCACTGCCTTGGTCTGTTGTATCTTTTGTACATAGCCGCTCTTGTCCTCTTCGGTGTAGGCGGGCAGCTCTCCCAGGTGAGAGCTCTTCCGGGCATCCCGCACCGTCACCCTGATTTCTCCCGGCCGATCTTCCACTGCAACCATTGCCACCAATCTGCCGCTGAACAGCTTGCGGATGGTGCCTTTATAAGGGTCATAGTCCGTGCTGTCCCCGTTGTCAAGACCCACCAGACGCCCCGGACCGGCAACTTCCACCTCCACATAGTCGCTGGCATTTTCCACCTGACAGCCCTTTTCGTCCACCGCCGAGATC
>CAMWTF010000111.1 GCA_947177105.1 uncultured Lachnospiraceae bacterium
CATGACCACATTGGACTCAGGCATAATCAGCAAGGTTACCATTGCGTCCTTGCTGGCCACCACTGCAGTGGCAGGCTCCACTGTCCAGCCGCTGAACTCCGAATTGTTGCTGGGGTTATCCGCAATTACGATAACCTGAGCGCCCACTACATAGCTGCCGGATCCGGAACCGTTCCGTACAGTCAGCGTATAGATACCCGGTACGGGACTGGGAGACGGCGTCGGCGTTGCATTCGGATCCGAAGGCGCGGGTGTAGCTGTGGCCCCCGGTCCGGGTGTCGGTGTTGCTCCCGGTACGGGAGTCGGTGTTGCGTTCGGATTAGGTGTTGCATTCGGGTCAGGTGTAGGCGTAGGCGCCCCCGGTCCCGAATAATCATACTGAGCGTATGTGTCCACATTCCCCGTGATGTTTGAAACATCCGGCAGCCATCCGGTAAAGCTATAACCGGGCCGCGTAGGCACCTGCGGATTAGTAACCGTCTCTCCCGGCGCAATACGCTGGGTTGCAATCAGCTTGTCGTTACGGCCGGTCTCTTCGTTCCAAGCATAGAAATTCACTATATACCTGGTCTCGTCAGAGTCAATTCTATCATATCTTGCAATTACTGTTGTATCATGCTGAATATTGGTAATGGGAGGCGCCCAGCCCACAAAGCGGTAACCTTCCTTGGACGGCACCACAGGAGCCTTTGCGTCCTCACCGGGGAATACACGGTCGGTTCCCAGTACGGTCACACCGTCTTCATCCATAAAGGTGACTGTCACCTTGGACTCCTCCAAGTCATTTGCCTTATAACGGGCCTCAATAACTGTATCTCTGCCGATTTCCTCATAGCTGGGATACCATCCCTGGAAAGTATAACCTTCAAATACAGGCAGCTTATCATTGGGAGGAACTGCATTCTTTCCCTGAAGTACCTCCTGAATATCCAAAGTATCATAATCACCCACCGGATCCGCAGGATTCTTGGGGGCCAAAAATGTAACCTTGAATACCACCTCCAAAGGCTTATCTATAGCGTTGATGTTACTGTTGCTGGGGCTGGTGGCGTACATGTAGGCGGTACTGGGATTTTCACAGGAAAACTCAATAGTGTGAGGATCATCCCTGTAGATGCCGTCCCACTCTACGCTCGTATCATTCGGATCATTCGCATCCGTTGCCACGTCTCTGGGACTGTTGCCGGTGGTATTGAACGCCTTGGGATCTATATAATTGACGCTGGCCGGAATCTCCACCGCGCTGATCTTGCTGTTCTTAAAGGCGTTCTCTTTTATCTGCTGGCAGGTCTTGGGCAGATATACGGCAAACAACTCATTGGTTAATCCACCACTGGTATTTTTGCTTATATCTGTAGTGTCTCCGGCGAAGGCATACTCCGGCACCTCTGTAATGCTGGAGCTCTTCAGATCCACGATGCCTACACCAGTATTGAAAAATGCCTCCTTTGCAATTCCTATGACGCCGGCAAGTTCCTCAGCCTTCACGGAGGTGGAACCACTGGTTCTGCCTCTGGCCTCCAGACACTCCACCACCGTGCTCTTGGCTCCGTTGTTCAGACCATAGATAATCGAATTTTCGCAGCGGAAATTGGGTCCGTCCTGAAAATTCACAGAGCTGACTTTCGGACAGTTTGCAAAAGGTCTAACACCCATGGATTTTACATTGGGCGAAATTACCACTGTCTCCAGCTTCTCACAATCCTTAAAGGCGTAGTCGCCGATGGACGAGGTCTCCCCAAATATATACAGTTCCTTCAGGTTCTTACATCCCTCAAACATTCTCGCCGGTATCTCGGCAATACCTCTGGTAGTGATGGTCTTTTCCGGTTCCTTGTCTGTCTCCTTCTCCGCAAACAGACTATGACCTATTTCATCATCCTGATTCTCATAGATCCTTTTCACGGCTTCAATTCCCTGAGGCAGTTCAATATTGAGTGCGGCGTTTACAATCGCCCTGTCATTATCCGTCATAGTCGGATCGGAACCTGTATACGTTCCCAAGTATTTTTGCACCGCATCTTTTGCCGCCGCCTCATATTCGCTCGTAATATACGGATACTTTGATGATGTATATTCGGTTCCGCTCTGCAGTTCTTCAAATGTCGGATAATTAGTCAACTCATTCTTATCCGTATCCGGATTGTACTGCACAGTCAGGTTTGTAGGCCAGCCACTGTAGTAAGTGATATACGTGCGCTCCTGACTGCCCACATTGATATTATTGGCCGGATTCATAGCATAGTCAAAGGGGCCGCTGGCATAGGATATATCTCCGGTGAAAGTCAGCGTCGGATTATGCTCCAGCTCCTGATCGGCGCCGGTACAATTTCTTGAATGCGTACTTACATCCTGCGTTTTAAAAGCGTTGGCGCCAATTTTACACTGCACAGGGCTTTCAAAAATCACATGCTTCAGATGATGGCATCCCTTGAAAGCCGCCTCCGCAATGGTCAGCACAGAAGAAGGAATCGTAATCTTCTCCAAGGTGCAGTTATTCTGGAAACTAGTAGAGTTGATAGCCGTAATTCTGTAAGGTCCTATGGTCGAAGGCATTATTACAGTGGTCATACCATCATCCAGATAGCAATAAATCAACTCATTATTGGAGTTAACCCTGTAAATCGCCTTTCTTGTTCCGTTTGGATCATCTGGATCCTTTATCACAATCTCATAGACATCCTGATCCAGATATTTAAAGGCAATACTGTTGTCATTGGCAGTTTTATGAATGCCTCCTGTAGGCGTGTCGCCGGTTATAGCCATATTTACACCCTCAAAATAGAAAGTTGAAGGCATACTTTCCTTAAACACGTCAAACGTATAATTGCTTCCATCTACAGGGCTCTTGCCCGCTACAAAATTTGCATTCTCGTTAATTAAGGTGATGGACTGTAAGGAACTGCACCCATATACTATGTTGAGATCCAGCTGATTGTCTGTCACATTGCTGGGAATTATCAACTTGGTCAAACTGCGGCAGTTCATAAATGCATGATCGCCGATGGTGTTCAGCGCCTTTAATTCATCTTTGCTATATAATCCGATCTCCGCCATGGCATAACAGTTCTCAAATACACCATCGCCAAGTTTCTTCACCGACACGGGCATATTGAAAGTTCGGAGGCTCTGGCAGTTATAGAAGGCATGATCGCCAATCATCTCCAGATTACTGTGAACATCCGTATTGATCTCCCTGATATTTATGCATCCGTCGAAAGCATGATTGCCAATAGCCTTTAGACCATTGCTCAATGTGATGCTCTGTAGTGAACTGCAATCTGCAAAGGCATAATTTCCGATACCTATCAGGTTTGATCCAACTGTCAGATTGACCACATTACCGCTTTTCCCTTGAAAAACTCCCCTCTGTGTATCGTTATTCTCAGCTGTAATCCAATCTCCAATCGTTGTCACGCCGCCAGTGCCAACTGTCACCGACTGGTTCCCTACATAGGCCACGGCAACATGAGTGATCCATTTCTTATCATCATCATCTCCAACCTGTTCAAAATGGTTGGGATTTGTACTGTCATAATTATTGTAATCTAATACGTTTCCATTCTCATCCTTGGCCTTGAGTGTATAGAAGTCTTCCAATTCATAGTTGCCCCACCCATTTGCGTTTTTATCAGAATAGTAGCACGGCAAATACACTGATGTTACCCTGGGGCTATCATAATCGGGAACCTCTTCATCCTCCTCTATTGTAATTTTTTCGAACAGAGGATTGCCCTGCGCATCTACTTTCTGCCGCATTATCGGCTGACCGTTCTCGTCATATTGGGGTACCCCATCAATAATAACAGCCTCCATTTGCTTTATTCTAGTATCGGGACTAGGTATGCCTGCGCTCACAAGAGCTTTCCCGCCACCCTCCAGCTGCCAATACTCATGCGGCACCTTCTCTATCTTTGTGTTATAGGTAGGCTCTCCCGTCACCGGATCCAGCACTGGGGTATCTCTCCTCCAGAACAGGAAATTACCTGCCTTACCAACAGCCGCATATCCTCTGCCGCCGGAACCCAGGTTGGTTGTAAACAGGTCATATACCTCCACCTCGTTAGGTATTACCAGAGTATTGCCCTCCAGATTAGTGGGAGGATTATATCCTACAATCACTGCGTTCCTTGTGCCGTCATGCGGATTGTTGCTGTCATCCGACACGTACGCGAACTGGAATACACCATCACCCGTGGCATATACTTTTTCATTCGGAGCCAGTTTGGGAATCCCACTCTCCGTCTCCCCTACGGTCACCTTCAGCTCAGTTCTTCCCTCCCCGGACGCCTGTAACCCATCCACGGGGATTGCCGCCACCGCAATGGCAGATGCCAAAAACAGCGCTCCCAGAGTCTTCCTCACTCTTTTTCTTAATCTTCTGCTCTTCATAATCTTTGCCATCTTAACAACCATTTCCTTTCCAATGACTGTCCTATCAAGTCCTTATATTATTTGCCCTATCGGCGTTATGTATTGTCCTTCCCCATCAGCCTCCGACCCGTTTGGCCACCACCACGAATCTACCGTCATTCACATAGTAGTCACAGGTGGAGAGTGTCAGCAGATGATCCCCATAGCTGGCCGTCACTCCTGTGTCATACAGAGACATAGACGCCATCTCCTGCATGTTGGAGTTAAACTCCTGTTCACTCCCCGCATCTATAAACTGATAATACTTGAATACCACGTCTTCCTCGCTATAGATTTTTGAGCGGAACACATACATGACCTCATATGTGCCTTTCTCATAGATCGAATCAAACTGGATCACAGGATGCTCTTTATAAAACTCCTCCGAACTGTATTTGTCCAGCGTACCGAACATATTGCCGCTCTTCATATGGTGTCCATAGATAATCAGGTTGGTGCTGGGCTCCAGCACGTCGCAGTCCTTATCCAGAAAAAGCGCTCCATTCCTGTCTGACTGCTGGTTAAAGTTATGATTCAGGAAATACTCATTGTTCGTTGTCTGCATGACAGGGTAATCTATTTTTGTATCGTCAATTTTCAGCCATCCGATAAGTCTTTTATTGCTATTATATAAATTTTTATATTCATCCAGAACCTCAGGGATCACCCGCTCCCCCTCCTCCGTGTAATGAATCAGGGGTCCGACGGTCACCTCTTGTACCAGTAAATCCTGCTCCTTCTCCTTGTACGCTGCCAGGCGGGCAAACTCCCGCTCTGTCCTGGACGCCTGATAGGTGTATATGCCAAAATATCCCAGGCACACCACCGCCACCACACTGCACAGCAGAGCCAGCCTTTTCCGGATTTTCTCCCGGCGCCTAAGCTCCTCCTGCACATATTTTTCCATCTGGTCGTCCTGTCCTGTATCTTCTGGCGGGGGCTGCGCTGTCCCTTTTCTGCCGGGAGACTGCCCCGAAGACTTCTTTGCAGCCTGTTTGCCCTTCCGCTTGCCTGCGCCGGAAGGCGATTTGTTCAACTGCTGCAGAGCCTCCTCCGCCTCCTCCATAAAGTCCTGCCCCAGCAGGGTGAGGAAGGGATACTTTTTCTGTTGTAATGCCTTGACCAGCTGGGAAAGCTGACTGCGATTCTGAAAGTCTATCTGCTCCCGCAACCGATCTATCACCTTTTTGTCTCGGAGAGCCCTGCGGTAATCCGCCTCTGTACGGAACTGCCTCCCCTCCACAATATAAACCTTCTGTGCCATAATCTGCCTAGTCTGCTCCTGTCCTTGTCAGAAACATATGTATCCACATTCATTTCATATCACTTCTATTTTACTATATGTTCAGATTTATGCAAGTGTTTTTCGCAATATCTTGTAAAGAAATGTGGTCACCCTTCCATATATAGGAAAGTCACGAGGCATATGCCTCGTGACTTTTTGCGCATTTGGCTTACTCCGTTGCTTTCTCCACACGGCTGATGGCCGATTTTTCCATAGGAATACGACAGTTCTTATTGCTTCCAAACTCCACAATCACCGTGTCGTCCGCAATATCAATCACTACGCCGTAGAAGCCTGCTGTAGTCAATACGCTGTCCCCGATCTCCAGCGCCGCCAGCATGGCCTGCACTTTCTTCTGCTCCTTCTTCTGAGGTCTGAACAGAACAAACCAGATGACCAGGAAAAACAGGCCGTAAACAAGAACCATTGCCAACATACTTCCCGCACCGCTGCCTGCCTCCGGAGTTGCTGCTACTCCTTCGCCGGTTAATAAAATGCCCATATTTATTTTCCTCCTGTTTAGAGTTCTGCACTCATTTTATTACTATACACAATTTTCTGCCTTGGGACAAGTGATTTCGCCCAAAATTAAGAAAAACTTTATTATGTTTCTATGACAGTTCCCCAGTCATCCCCTCCAGCTTCTCCTTTTTGTAGGATGCAAACCGGCTCTGATCCAGAGCGTCCCGGATCTCTGTCATCATCGTATTGTAGAAATACAGGTTGTGCAGCACACACAGCCGCATCCCCAGCATCTCCTTGGCCTTCAGTAAATGCCGGATATATGCCCGGGAATAGCGCTTGCAGGCAGGGCATCCGCAGCCCTCCTCGATGGGGCGTCCGTCCAGCTCATACTTGGCGTTGAACAGATTGATCTTGCCATGGTTGGTATACAGATGCCCATGTCTGCCGTTTCTGCTGGGATAGACACAGTCAAAAAAGTCCACGCCCCGCTCCACGCCCTCCAGTATATTGGCCGGGGTTCCCACGCCCATCAGATAGGTGGGCTTATCTACCGGCAGAAAAGGCACCACTTCATCCAAAATATGGTACATTTCCTCATGGGTCTCCCCTACGGCCAGTCCGCCCACGGCATAGCCGTCCAAGTCCATTTCCCGGATGCGCTTGGCATGTTCGATGCGGATATCGGCATAGACGGCCCCCTGATTGATACCAAAGAGCAGCTGCTCCTTATTGATAGTATCCTCCAGTCCGTTCAGCCGCCGCATCTCCCGCTTGCAGCGCTCCAGCCACCTAGTGGTGCGCTCCACGGATGCCTGAACATAGGACCTCTCCGCCTTGCTGGGGGGACACTCGTCAAAGGCCATGGCAATGGTGGACGCCAGGTTGGACTGAATCCTCATGCTTTCCTCCGGCCCCATAAAGATCTTGCGCCCGTCGATATGGGAGTTAAAGTACACCCCCTCCTCTTTGATCTTGCGCAGTCCCGCCAGAGAAAACACCTGAAAGCCGCCGGAGTCTGTAAGAATAGGCTTGTTCCAGGACATGAAGCGGTGCAGCCCCCCCATCTGTTTTACTACATCATCCCCCGGACGCACATGCAGATGATAAGTGTTGGACAACTCCACCTGGGTGCCGATCCCCTCCAAATCCTCCGTGGACACAGCGCCCTTGATGGCCGCCGCAGTGCCTACATTCATGAATACCGGGGTCTCTACCACACCGTGTACGGTGGACAGACGCCCTCTCTTGGCCCTGCCCTCCATTTTTAATATCTGGTACATCTATTTCAAATCCTCCGCAAACTCTTCCAATCTAAGTTCCAGCTCCATGAAGCTCACGGTAACCGCCACTTATTCCTGTTTATCTTATACTCACTAACGATTAGATTTTCCTTTCCGCACAGTGCATGTTGCCCGATTA
>CAMWTF010000112.1 GCA_947177105.1 uncultured Lachnospiraceae bacterium
TCCCTGGCCCGCTCCGCCACCATCATAGTAAAACATTTATCACACTGCATATAACGATGCCACTCTGTCACGGATTTCAGGTGGGGCGGCAGCTTTACAGGGCGCTGCACCAGCGCAAGCAATTCGTCATGAAACCTTCTTTGTTCATTGTTTCCTCACTATGCATTTCTGCATCCTTGGGCATCTGATACTGCCAATGCCCTGCCTTTTTGAAAGCTTTCACTATATAGTCACGCGAATGGACGCCCGGTTCGCTGGTTTATTCATTTTTTCTTATTTTTTTGCTCCGCTACCCTCTCTTATTGGATCGACGCCAGATCTTTCTCTTCTGGGCCTCCCGAACCAGCATGTCCCGAAAGTCCGGATGAGCGATGGAGATCAATGCCTCTGCCCGCTCCCAGGTGGAGCGTCCCTCCAGATTGATAACACCATACTCCGTGGCCAGGAAATACACCTGGCTGCGGGGAGAGGTAATAATGTCCCCGTCAAACTGGGGCTTGATCCGAGAGTGCTTCCCCCCGTGGCGATCCGTATGTACGGAACTCATGCAGATAAAGGCTTTACCGCCCCGGGAGGCGGAGGCACCGATCAAAAAGTCCAGCTGTCCGCCTGTACCGCTGATCTGCCTGGCCCCGGCGCTCTCCGCCGCCACCTGGCCGTACAGGTCCACCGCCACACAACTGTTGATGGACACCATGTTGTCAATCTGGGCAATTACGCTGGGACGGTTCACATACTCCAGCGGATAGGCGGCTATGCCGTGATTGTCATCCAGCCATTCATACAATTCCAGAGAGCCCAGGGCACAGCCAAAGACACCCTTGCCCCTGTCAATATTTTTTTTCCGGTTGGTTAGCTTGCCCGCCCGGTACATGCTGAGGTATGCGTCGGAGCACAACTCCGTATGCATCCCCAAGTCGTTCAAGTCCGACTGTGCTATCAATTCCCCCAGGGCGTTGGGCATACTGCCGATGCCCAGCTGCAAGGTAGCCCCATCCACAATAAAGGGAATGATATGTTCCGCAATCCGCCGGTCCACCTCCCTGGGCACAAATGGCCTGCTGCTCTCAAAGGGAGCATGAGGTCCCTCCACGATATAGTCCACCTCCGAGATATGGATACACTCGTCATAGCCGCCGTGGATTTTGGGCATATGCTCGTTGACCTCCACGATCACGATATCCGCCATTCGAGCGATGGGGGCAGCCACCCCGGTGTTCACCGAAAAATTGAAGTACCCGTGCTTGTCCATGGGGGATGCGCTGACCATGACCACATTCACATCCAGAAAAAATTCATAGTAGGCCGCGTTGTTGTGGAACACCATGGGGATATAGTAGCACAGCCCCCGATCGCAGAGTCCCCGTTCATAGGAGGAGCAGTGCCAGCTGTGATAGGTAAAATGTTCCTGGCTCTCGTCGCACTCCGCCACATGGATAGGACCGTCAATCAAATTACCCCGGATTTTTACGTCCCAGAGTTCATCCCTGCGCCGGGCCAGAGCCTGATCCAGCAGCACCGGCTTGCCCAGGCAGCTGGTGTAGTCCACCCAGTCCCCGCTTTTCACCGCCGCTGCCGCCTCCTGGGGGGTGCGCAGCTTTTGCCGATATTGTATTGTGAAGTCCTGTAACATACCATGCCCCCTTAAAGCCAAACTTCCTCCTCGTGGATATTGCTGGCTACGCCTGCAATATCCCTTAATACGTATTTGGATGTAAAACATCCAAACTTACCTCTTTGTGAATATCGCTGGCAGTACCCATCCCTGCTTTTCCTATGTAAATCTCCGGAAATTCCCTTGGCAACAAGGCCAAGCGCTCCGTCTCATTCACATTCCTCAGTCATAGTCTACCTGCATCAGACACAGCCCTTGAGCCGGGGCCGTGGGGCCAGCTTTCTGGCGCTCCCGGGATTGCAATGCCTCCTGCACCTGCTCCTGTCCCATATGTCCCCATCCCACCTCCAGCAGGGTCCCCACCATGATCCGCACCATATTCTGCAGAAAGCCTGTGCCGTGAAAGGTAAAGCGGATATAGTCCCCCTCCCGCTCTATACGGATCTGGTCCACCGTCCGCACCGTGGATTTTTTCATCCGGGGATTCATACAGAAATTGCGGAAATCGTGCTCTCCCGTGAGCAGCCGGGCCGCCTCCCGCATGACCCCTATATCCGGGGACTCCTCCAGCACATACACATATTTGCGGTCAAAAACTGGCTTAACCGGACCGTCAAAGCAGGTATAGCAATATGTCTTGCCAATGGCGTTGTATCTGGCGTGGAACCGGGGCCCTGCCGCCTTCACTTCTCTGACCGCAATATCCTCCGGCAGATAGCGGTTCATATAGTCTCTGATTTCTTCCGGGACAAGGCCCGCGTCCATTACTACATTGGCCACCATATTCCGGGCATGAACACCGGCATCCGTGCGCCCGGCGCCGATGACCTCCACCGGCTGGCCGCACAGCCGCTCCAGCACCGCCTCCAGCTTGCCCTGAACCGTGTCGTGGTCCGGCTGCCGCTGCCAGCCATAGTACCTGCTGCCGTCATACATAATAATGAGTCTGTAATTCTGCTTCATGTTTTCCTCTTTCCTGCATTTTAAGGACATCAGGCACAAAATCAATTCCCCCTGTCCATGGAGTCATATGCGATTTATCCCCTATCCCTTATAAACCGCTTCTTGACTTCAAGCAACTCCTCCAACTGCTTGAGAATGTAAAACAACACCGCCCGGGCCTCGAACTCCTCCCGGCTCCGGGGCAGATCTTGGGTCTGCATATCCGCCAACAGTGCCTGCAGCTGCGAAAGCAGTCCCTCCACGTTGTTATAACGATGATATTCCTGCTGAATCCGTTTAAGCAATTCCGCCACCTGTCCCGCCTGCCTGGGCAGATAGGTAATCCCCCGGATATTGTCATAGACCGCCTGCAAAATCACCGCCTGCTGCTGCCGCATCCGCACATAATCCAGCTCATAGGTGTCTCTGGAAAAAGGCGCGTTTCCATAGTTGGCCACGGCGCAGGTTTCCGCCTGTCCAAGCGCCTCCCACAGCAGGTCAAAGTAGTTTTCTCCACAGCCTATAGGACAGCTGACCGCATTACTGCCTGCCGCGGCGGATTTATCCTCCTGCGCCAGCCACCGGGCCATATCCCCCAGAATCCCCTTGATCTGCTGGTCCACCCTATCAGAGGCCAGTGTAAACTGCTCCCTGCGGCTCCGCAGATGCAGGTTTACCAAGATGCCAAACCCTGTTCCAACACAGAACAACAGCGCCTCGTTTCCCAACAGTGAGAAAAAAGCGCCCTGACTCAAAAAATGGCTGACCAGCACCGAGTCCATGGCAATGGCTTCCTGCCATCTCATCACCAGGCAAAGCAGGACAAACAAAAACAGGTATACTCCGAAAGCCCACACACTGTATCCCAGCAGCCCGTAGCACAGCCCTGCCAGCGCCAGCGCGCAGAGAAAGGCCAGCGCCCTCTTGCCCGCCGTCTTAAGCGTCTCCAGCTTGGTGCCCTGGATGCTGAGTATAGTGATAATCCCCGCCGTGGTGGGATATTGCAGCCCTAACTCACTGGCCAGGGCAATGGCCAGCACAGCCGCCAGAGCGATCTTCAGACTCCTGGCCAGTTTGGATAGCAGGCTATTTTTCATCCATAACTCCTTTACAACAACGTTTTTTGATTTCCACCACTTTCCTTTGGGCCTCCAGAATCTCCTCCTCCGTTCCTTTCCAGTTGTCGATATCCTCGCTGATAAAAGCCAGTACCCGATCCGCCAGATTGGCCAGGAACCTGACTGCCACCGCTCCCGAAGCGCCGCGCAAAGCCGCTGTGAGCACATCACTTTCCAGATTCCGCAAAATGGTCTGGATCTCAAAGTCTCCCAACTCCACAAAAGTTTCCAGAAGGTCCGTGGCCGCGGAATACTGCCTCTTGTCCCGATACCGCTTTAGAATCTCGTCCCTTCTGTCCTGCAGAGACTTATCTCCTACTATTTTCTCCCAATAATCCATGCCTATGTAAGAGGCGATGGTCTCCTTGATTAGTTCCGTTGATTCTCCAGAGACAATGGCCTCCAAAGCGGCCACCACCATAGGTCCCTCATTCTGCTCTCCCGGCAGAGTCCCCGCGTAGTTGTGCAGCAGAAAAACAATCCTGCCCGCATCCATCTGCTTCATGAACGCCTGCAGAATATACCGAATCGCAAAAGGCAGAAACTCGCTGTCTCCCTGAAAACCTGCAATCTCCCCTTCCAAGGCCAGAAGCCCCTGCTGCCTGCTGACCTGGCTGCACCGCAGCAGATCGCCCGCTATATCCACCAGCCGGAGTTTTTTCTCATCATAGATGCCTACCCGTTCCAGCTGTTCCTGCCTGCGTCCCACCAGTTCGTCTATGGTACAGCTAAAATAATCCGCCAGCATCCAGAGCATCTCCACGCTGGGGACAGCCAGATTCCTCTCCCACTTCGACACCGCCGCCGGACTCACGCACAAAACCTCCGCCAGCTGCTCCTGTGTCATTCCCTTTGCCTCGCGAAGCGAGCAAATCCTCTTTCCCATAGAAATTCTGCTGTATTCCATCTCGACTCCTCTCCGCCCGCCGCGGCGGGCATACCATAATATAGTTTCCTTCTGACCATAAGCATACAGGATAATATCCTTCAGGTCAAAGGATAAGGAGTCGTGTTTATCAACTATAGGGTTTGCTCTGCTATTCCCCCTTCTCTGTCCCGCGGAATGTGACCAGGCGCAAATCCACAACCAGCGCCGGGCGTACGCCGAACCCTTCCAGGCCCACGTTTTCCTGCCTGGTTGCATTTTCCACATAGCCGTTATTCACAAGATAGCAGAGACTTGCCGTTTCCGGCACCGGTTCGCGGAGCCACCAGCTATGATACTCGACTCCGTAGGTATCGCAGTCCAAGCTATACCAGTAGCTCTGATCCTGCAAGACCGCCTCCTCTGTAGGGGATGCGTACTTGCTCATGCCCGCCTCGTCAAACCATGCAAGCTCGTCCAAAGATAGCAGCCACACCCTGTCATGGGTAGTCACGCTGCCTGACTCTGAAAGCGCATTTCCCTTCGTCACAAGCTCCGTCTCCACAATTGCGTCGCATTCCTCCTGCGTAAAACCCCAGAGAAATCCCGGTTCATTCTGATAGCCGTTTTTCTTTTCCGCCATAGCCGTCCCCACCGGCGGCTGATCGGAATAGGCAACGACCTCGGTATCGGCGTTCAGCCATGCCCTCAGATTGGAGACACTCCAATCACTGTTGCCGCGCACCTGTGCCTGAAGCGCCATATCGTCATCCGTCTTGAACTCCCTGGTCCAATAATCCTTGTCCCCGTCATAATTATAGCGTCCGCTCTCCGCCGCGTCATACGCCTTCATAGTCAAAATATGGGAAGAAACCAGAACCGCCTGCGATTCGTCCTCGGAAATCCGCAGCACACGCCACTCAATGTCCTCATTCAGATAGTTTCCAAACAGCACCGTCTCTCCTACCTGAACGGAAACCGGCTCTGGCTTATTCTCCGCCGCCCCGGGCTTTTGTATGGCAAAATAAGCGGCCGCCCCCATCACAAGTGCAGCGGCCGCCGCAAGAAATCCCGCTTTCCGTCCGGCAATGCCCCTGCGTTTCCCAACGACGCCAGCCTCCCCGTCCTTTGCGCCTTCTTCATCCTGTTTCGCATTCTCCTTCTTTGCCAAATCCTGCGCAAACGCCACAATATCGGCATAGTCCTCCCGGGGCTTTGCGCTGACCCACTGATGTGTCATCAGAAAATATTCCATGGATTTGGATAGAGCCACTTCCTCTATCTTATACACCAAAATCGGTGTACCGCTGCTGACCGCATGTTCCACCTCCCGCAATACATGGGGCGAACTGTTTGCGTTCTGGGACATCAGCAGGACCATTGCCGCCGACTTGTCTATGCCGTTGATAATCTCTTCCGCATATTCTTTTCCCGGCCGTATGTCCCTGGGCGCGATAAAGCATTTGGCGCCGTTTTTCTCGAGCCGCTCACAAATCTGCCCGGCAATGGCGGCATCCTTGGAGGAGTGTGATAAAAAAATCTGCATGGTATATTCTCCTGGGTTTAATAATGTGCAGAGTCATTTTCTGAATGTGCAATTACGAGCGCTATAGCTCAAATCAAATACATTCCAGACTTGCCTATAGTAATGTAGTCGCAAATTTAACATCATATATTTGGATGGAAGTTATTTCCGTTCCGTCTGTGTAATATATGATCCAGATCCAATTTTCTTCCTTTTCCTGCTCTATCGATACTTCTTCCGCATCTTCATTATAAATAATGCTATATCTATCCTGTAATTGATACTCCTTGCTAAATGCGTTCTCTATTTTATCAACGCTGTCTCCAACAGATATGCCTTTATAGGTTACTATATCTTCGTCAACAATAAAAATACTTCGAATCACACCGTCTCTGACTATAATGCAGTTATCGCTTCGATTGCGGATCCCAATAATATTGTCCGCGCTGTATTCCAAAATTGTAAAGTCATCTATACTAATGGCATCTTCGGTATCATAATAAGATAATGTGGATATGCCATCTGTAATCTCATATGGATAATTTACATTAGCTTTGTCTGATGCATTTTGAGAGCATCCCGATAGCAAAAAAAGCGAAGTAATCAAAATCCCAAAAATTTTTTTCATATAATTCCTTTCCCTATCTTAACCGCGGCGTTTTCCAACATTGCCGAGATTGATCGTTTCTATAGCGTCAACAATAGTTTCCATGCTTTACAGCCATTCGTAAGGAGTGGTCTGGTATACGTAGTAATTGAGCCAGTTGCTGTAAAGATTGTTGCTGTGGGATCTCCACTGCAGCAGGGGCCTCTGACTGGGGTCGTCATCCGGGTAATAATTGTAGGGCACATGGATGGGCAGGCCCTTGTCCAGGTCACGGTGGTACTCATTATTCAGAGTATAGCGGTCATACTCCGGGTGGCCGTTGACAAAAATCTTCTTTCCGCCCTCGGCGATAGCCAGAAATACCCCCGCTTCCTCACTCTCTGCCAGCACAGTCAGCTCCGGACAGGTATGGATGGCCTCCGCCGGGGTCTCCGTGTGGCGGCTGTGGGGCGCCAGAAAAATATCGTCAAAACCTCTGACCAGCGGAATCTTCCGGTTAGACACTTTATGGGCATACACCCCGAAAAGCTTTTCCGAGAGCCCTCGCTTGTTGATACCATAATAATGGTAAAAACCCGCCTGAGCCCCCCAGCAGATATGCAGGGTAGAGGTCACATGACTCTCCGCCCAGTCCATGATCTCGCAGATCTCGTCCCAGTAATCCACCTCCTCAAAGGTGATATCCTCCACCGGGGCGCCGGTAATGATCAGACCGTCAAATTTCCGCTCCCGCACCTCATTCAGCGAAGTATAGAACTTATTCAAGTGATTGGCAGATGTGTTAATGGAGATATGACTTTTCACATTCAAAAAAGTCAAGTCAACCTGCAGAGGCCTGAAGGACAAGTCCAGCAGAAACTGCAGATACTTATCATGATTCACCTGCATAATATTCA
>CAMWTF010000113.1 GCA_947177105.1 uncultured Lachnospiraceae bacterium
TAGACAGATGTTAAAATATTTTAGGTGGCGCAAAACATAATATTTCTGCTTTGGGGAAAGGAACGATGGAGAAATGAAAAAGGTGATAAGGGCAGAAGGTGACGAACTGGAATGGATTTATATTCCTGATGTAACATACTGTGAATATGGGGATGTAAAGAGGCGTTTACAGTTGATTGTGCCCTACAGGCAGGAATGGAAAGGGGACAGGAAATATCCTCTGGTGGTATTTATTCCAGGCAGCGCATGGTATAGACAGGAAATGTATAATGGTCTTCCTGCTCTTTCAAGGCTTGCGGAGCAAGGGATGATTGTTGCCTCCGTACAGTACCGCGAGTCCACGATTGCGCGTTATCCCGCACAGGTTGAGGATGTGGAGAGGGCCGTTTTATATTTGGTTTCCAAAGCGGAGGATTTTCATATTGATCCGGAACGGGTTTTTCTGGCAGGTAACTCGTCCGGCGGCCATATTGCACTGATGACAGCATTTAGAAGTGCCAATGGAATAGAGGATGTGAAGGGATTTCGTGCGGGTATAGTCAAGGGAGTGATCAGTGAGTCTGCTCCCACAGATCTGTTTATGTGTGCCGCTGAACCCATCCCTGATTTCATGCCAGAGGATTTCATGCCCAGCAGAGATTTACTGGGAGTGAGTGAAATTACAGAGGATTTGGAATTGGCGAGGGAGGCAAGCTCCAAAATGTATATTAACGCCAACGCGTCTCTGCCCCCTGTCCTTTTATTTCATGGTGTGGAGGATTGCCAGGTTAATGTAAATCAGAGCAGATATCTATATGAGCTACTGGAAAAAGAGGGCAAAAGTGTAGATTATTATGAATTGGAGGGGGCGAACCACGGAGGAGCGCCATTTTGGAGCAACACGATTCTGGATATTATCAGTGATTTTATCAGTCAATAACGCCTGGAGGCGCTTGTAAAAAGAAGGGAAAAATGCTATAGTGATACAGGGCGGAAAACGTTGTAATCCCTGCAATGCAGATAATGCACTTTGTATGAGGCTTTGAACAGTGAGAGGAGGCGGCAATTATGAAACGTGCTTTTCCAAGGATTGATCTGAAAGCCACCGGCAGGAGGATCAAGGAACTGCGGGAGCAGAGAGGGATCAGTGTCAGACAGCTGCAGGCGTTTCTGGGCTTTGAGCAGCCGCAGGCCATCTATAAGTGGCAGCGGGGCGAATGTCTGCCCTCCAGTGACAACCTGTATGCCATAGCCTGTTTCTTTCATGTAAAGGTAGATGAAATCCTGGTGGGCAACCGCCAGGATTTTGACATGAAAAAAGATGTCAGCTGCTGCGTGTTCTATGGGATTTTCTCTGTGTGTTTGCTCCTAGACACCAGCAATACAGCCACAGGCCGTACTCCTCCCAGAACTGACATCTCAATTTGATTATATACCCGAAGTGGGATAGACGCAAGCGGGAACAGCTGTATACATGTAACTTTTTATTCATTTTCTATTCATATTGATCTTCAAGAGATATCCCCTTATAATAGACATACACTGGTTTGGGAGTGAATCTTCTAAATGCTAAACAGCACAATGGCACAGGAAAAACCGTTAAGCAAATTCCCGGCATGTGCGGCGGGAGGGGAGATTAGGAAATTATACTATATGTGGAGGGATAAAGACATGAGGATCAGAAGAGCCCAGGAGAGAGATATGGAAGGGATTAACAGGCTTTTGTTTCAGGTGCTGACAGTGCATCACAACGGCAGGCCGGATCTTTTTAAAGAGAATGTAAAAAAATATACGGATCAGGAGTTGGCGGAACTGCTCCGGGACGACAGCCGCCCAGTCTTTGTGGGTGTGGATGAAAACCAGCGGGTGCTGGGGTATGCCTTCTGCATATTTCAGCGCCATGCGGACAGCAATATTTTGACGGATATCAAAACTTTATATATAGATGATCTCTGTGTGGAAGAGGAATGCAGGGGGCAGCATATTGGCCGCCGGATCTATGAGTATGTGTTGGATTTTGCCCGCAGTCAGGGCTGCTACAATGTAACGCTGAATGTGTGGTCCTGTAATCCCGCGGCGCAGCGTTTTTATGAAAAATGCGGTTTGGTGCCCCAGAAGATCGGCATGGAGAAAATATTGTGAGCGCCGAGACGCATACCGCAATCAATATTTAAAGTTTTAACAATATGGGGACTTGACAAGAATCCCGGAACATAGGACAATAGAGTGATACAGAGATTGTGCAAAAGCGCACAAATACAGGGTATGACGCTAAGGAAAAGCAGGTCCCCAAAGCAGTGCTGTCCGGGGAGCGCTTAGTCTAGGAGGTAAGAAAATGCAAAGGAACATAAAAAAAGCAGTACTTTCTCTGATGCTGGCCGGATTGGTATTGGTTCAGGAACTGCCGGTTTATGCACAGACTCAGTGGTATGACGACTCGGACATCGTGCGTGCGGATATCAGTTATGAGGATATGGAATATGTTGGCTATGATCCCGCATATGCTTATACCCTGATAGAGGAGATGAGGACTCTGTCCCAGGAGCCGGGGAACGAGGAACAGATTAATACCAATTATGACCTGATGGGCATGGAACTGGATAAAATGTACACCCAGCAGGCGCTGAACCAGATCCGTTATTACCGGGATGTAAACAACGAGGAATATGCCAGCATCGACACCGAGTTACAGCAGATTTACCGGGATGTGGTGGATCAGTTTCTGCAGGTGGTGCGGGATGTGCTGTGTACGGAATACAGGGAATCCTTTGGGGCGCATATCGGCGATGAAGAGATGGTGGAGGACTATCTGGATTACGAGGATATGACTGAGGAACTGCAGGCCCTGCTGGACGAAGAGAACGCTCTGGAGCAGCAGTATGACCAGGCCAGCATGGCGGAGTACACCGTGACTATAAAAGGGCAGAAGTGGACGGAGGCGTCTTATAACGAGGCCATAGAGGAGCTGACCTGGCGGGAGATGCTGGCTATCAGCACGGCGCTGGACAGGGCAAAGAACGAGGCCATATGTCCTATTTTCCTGGATCTGGTAAAGAACCGGAATGCCAGGGCCCAGATATACGGATATGACAATTATGCCGAGTATGCTTACACAGACCTGTATAACAGGGACTATACCATAGAGGAAATCAAGTCTGTGTATGCGGCGGTAAAGGAATACATTGTGCCTGTATTGGCAGAGGTGGAGGAACATGTCTTTGCCGGCAATCTGGATGAATTGCTCTACATGGATCACCTGACGGAGGATTATGTCATAGATGTGGTAGGACAGCATATGGGGGATATTGATCCGGCGCTGGCGGAGGTATACCAGTATATGGTGGATCATCACCTGTACGATATTGATTACGACCCCAACAAGATGAACGTGGGTTATACCACCACATTATATGAATATCAGGAACCGTTTATTTTCAATACGCCGGATTACTCTTATTACGATCTGGAGACCATGATTCATGAGTTCGGTCATTACAATGAGGCGTTCCATGCGGGAACCACATTGATTACTGATGTGACGAACATGGATGTGGCGGAGATCCATTCCCAGGGGCTGGAGCTTCTGTATCTGGAGTATGCGGACGATGTATACGGAGAGGGGCTGGGAGATACGGCCCGGCAGATGGTTCTGTACCAGATGCTGTATTCCGTGATAGACGGCTGCCTGTATGACGAGTTCCAGAATGCGGTATTTGCGGCGGATCACGAGATGACGGAGGAGGAGGTCAATCAGCTGTTCCGCAGGCTTTCAGAGGAGTATGGGTATGTCTATTATGACACGGAGGATGAGGCTTATGACTGGGTGGATGTGCCCCACACTTTCTCCTCTCCCATGTACTACGTGAGCTACGGGACTTCTGCTTTGGCGGCATTGGACATCTGGACCATTGCCATGGAAGACCGCCAGGCGGGGATTGACAAATATATGGAGCTGACCACCTATGGTTTGACCACTACCTACTGCGAACTTTTGGAAAAATGCGGACTGAAGAGCATTTTTGAGGAGGGGACGATCCAGGAGATTGCCCAGGCGGTGGCGGATTATTCATCCGATCTGGCGGCAGGAGAGGAAAGCGGCAGGGATGAATCCTTTGGCGGGTATGACGAGGACGAGGCGTTCAACAATTCCATGTGGGAGCGATTTGGCAATGAATTGACAAGTGATGATATATTTGGCACGTCGGGTCTGGATATGATTGAAGACTTTGTGGAGATGCATACGTATGTCATGCTTGGCGCGGAGCTGTTGACGGCGGTTACGATTTTGATCATCATAGGTGTGCTGTCCTCCAAGGAGAAGAAAAAGTAGTGTGTGTATGCAGGAATGATGCGGAACTTCAATATAGAAAGGGATATTTGCATAAATGAGTTGTCTGGGTAATCTTTTGTGGTTTATATTTGGCGGCTTTGTAGGCGGCCTTGGCTGGCTGCTGGCCGGGTGTCTGTGGTGCATAACCATCATAGGCGCGCCGATAGGGATACAGTGCTTTAAGTTCGCTGCCATGTCCTTTTTCCCTTTTGGAAAGGAGATTCAATATGGCGGCGGGACGGTGTCCCTGGTGGTGAACATTATCTGGATTTTGATTTCCGGGATTCCGCTGGCTCTGCACCATCTGGCCTGGGGCTGTCTGTTTTGCGTTACCGTCATTGGGATTCCCTTTGGGATGCAGCATTTCAAGCTGGCAAAGCTGGCGCTGATGCCATTTGGGGCCAGTATTGTTTAATGCGGGATAAAGAGTAAAAAGCTCTGCACTTATGCTGCTGCTCAGAGAGTACAAGGTGTTTTCGGCTTTCCGAGAGCACCTTTTTCACTATTTTTAAACTAATATTCGTCATGGGCTTGTGTACCTGCAGGGAACATGCAAAACATAGGATTTAATGCTCTTCAAAAAGGGGGAAAGAAATGGAAGAATTACAATTGGTGCGTCCAGCGCCGGAACATATTGAGGAATTGCAGAAATTCAGGCAGGAATTGCTGGAGGCCGGAGATGAGGATTCCTTTGCAGGGTGCAGCAGGCTTGAGCACTATGAGGATGTGAGGGAGTGGATGGAGATGGTCTGGCGACAGGAGCAGGAGCTGGATCCGGGAAAAGTGCCTTCTCATGTGTATCTAGCCATCCGACAGTCGGATGAACGGCTGGTGGGGATTATCGACTTGCGGCATCACATTGACCATCCCATATTGGGACTGTGGGGCGGCCATATAGGTTACAGTGTGCGGCCCCATGAGCGTGGCAAGGGCTATGCCAAGGAGATGCTGCGACTGAATCTGGAGAATTGCAGGCGGCGGGGACTGGACAAGGTTATGGTGACCTGCACCCGGGATAATCCGGCCAGTGAGCGGACGATTCTGGGATGTGGCGGTGTATTTGAGAAAGAGGTGCTGGTGGACGATGAGTGGATCAAGAGGTATTGGATCACGATATAGCCCTGTTCCCGGACAGTGAGCGGATCCATGTGTGAATGCTGAGGCGTCAGATATTAAGTATTGGCCCGGCTGAAATGTCTGCTTTAGAAGGGGGAGTTATGGAGGGAAAATTGCGAAATATGGTGAGCCTTTATCTCATGGCAGGGGACAGGATGCTGCTCTTGTACCGCATCGGATCCAGGGTGGTTAAAAGTCCCTGCTGGTGCGGGATCGGCGGACATTTTGAGAAAGAGGAACTAAATGACGCCAGAGCGGCGCTGCTGCGGGAGGTAAGCGAGGAGATCGGCCTGGCGGAAAGGGATCTGGAGGACTTGCGGCTGCGGTATGTTACCTTGCGCCGGAAAGATGGTGAGATTCGGCAGAACTACTATTTCTTTGCCAGACTGGCGGCAGGGACGGCGGTTCGGGAAAGCTGTGATGAGGGCGTTCTGGAGTGGGTGCCGCTTGATGAGGTCTGCGGGAGGGACATGCCTTACACGGCGGGCTATGTAGTCAGACACTATCTGGAGACCGGGCGGCAGGAGGAAGCTTTATACTGTGGTGTGGCGGATAAGCAGGGGGTGCGGTTTGCGGCGCTTGAGGAATTTTGAGTTACATGTCGTGGCACAAATGATGCGACAAGCAGGTAATGCCCGACAGCAATAAACAACATAAGGAGGTCATAAAATGGCGGAAGAATTGAAGAGCAGGAAAGAGATACCGGAGGAGCTGACTTGGGATTTGTCCCATATATACGCCACGGAGGAGGACATGTCCAGGGATGCGGAGAGGATGGAGCAGCTGGCTCAGGAGATTGTGGAGAAATACAAAGGCCATCTGGATACGCCGGAGCAGATAGAAGCCTGCGTCACGGCCTACAGGCAGGTGTACGAGCTGATGACGCTCACCGGCAGTTACTGCGATCTGGCGGTGAGCGTGGATTACTACGACAATTATAATCAGGAGAGGAACGGCAAAATCAGCCGCTTGATTGCAAAGCTGCAGAGTCTCTTAAGTTTTGTCCGCAGCGAGATTATGGAGCAGGAGGAGGAGGTTATAAAAAAGGCTATAGCCGTCAGCGATGGCAATAAGCATTTTCTGCAGAATGTGCTGCGGGACAAGGCCCATCGGCTGCATCCGGAGGCGGAGCGGGTGGTTTCCGCTCTGAGCCAGAGTATCTACGGCACCCCCTATGAGGTCTATAATATCGCCAAGCTGGCGGATATGAAGTTTGATAACTTTGTGGTGGACGGAAAGGAGTACCCGCTGGGCTACACCCTTTTTGAGGATGACTACGAGTACGAGCCGGACACCCGGGTGCGCCGGGCGGCTTTTGACGCTTTTTCCAAAAAGATCAGAGAGTATGAGAATGTGACAGCGACTGCCTACAACGCCAATGTGCAGACGGAAAAGGTTCTGTCCACCCTGCGGGGCTTTGACTCGGTGTATGACTATCTGCTCTTTGACCAGAAAGTTAGCCGGGAGCTCTATGACCGCCAGATCAACCTGATCACGGAAAAGCTGGCTCCCCATATGCGCAAGTACGCAAAGCTGATCCAGAAGGTGCATGGCCTGGACAAGATGACTTTTGCGGACTTAAAGCTTCCCGTGGATCCGGACTATGCCCCGTCGGTGACTATCGAAGGCTCCAGGGAGTATATAGAGAAAGGACTTTCCATCCTGGGGGAGGAGTATGTACAGATGGTGAGAACCGCCTATGAGGAGCGCTGGGTGGACTTTGCCCAGAACAAGGGGAAATCCACAGGAGGCTTCTGCGCAAGCCCCTACGGCAAAAATTCCTTTATCCTGCTGACCTGGAACAACAAGATGTCGGATGTGTTCACGCTGGCCCATGAACTGGGACACGCGGGACACTTTAAGTCCTGCAACAGCAGTCAGTCCATCTTTGACACGGAGGTGTCCACTTATTTTGTGGAAGCTCCTTCCACCATGAACGAGCTTCTCATGGCCCATTATCTGTTAAAGACCAGTCAGGACAAGCGTTTCAGACGCTGGGTGCTGACCTGTATGATTGGCAACACTTATTATCACAACTTCGTTACCCATCTCATGGAGGCGGCCTACCAGAGGGAAGTGTACAGGCTGGTGGACGCAGGAGACAGTGTGCAAGCGGAGACTCTTAGCAATATTATGCGG
>CAMWTF010000114.1 GCA_947177105.1 uncultured Lachnospiraceae bacterium
CCGGTGCTCTATATAGAGGCGCTGCAGCTGCTGAACATGAATCCTGCCCTGCTGCGCAGGCTGGGGAGTTTTGAATTGCAGGTGCTGGTCTATGGCGACAAGCAAAAAGCCCTGTCACCGGAGCTGCGGGAACAGATGTTCTATCTGGCGGAGCGCGCAAAGGAGTACTCTTCACAGCTGTACGCCCTGCTGAGAAGCAGCTATGAAGAATGGCCCCAGGAGCGGGTGCTGAAAGAGATCTGCCGCTTGCTGATCAAGGGCAGCAAGGTGACGCACGAGGCGTTTGGCTGGTATCAGAAGGGGGTGGAGGCCAAGCTGCGGATCACCCGGCTGTATGAGTATTATATGATGGCGCTTGATCTGGACGAAGAGGTGGTTCTGCCCAAGACGGTACTGCTTTACTTTTCCTATCAAAACAATCTGGACTATGCCCACAGTGCGTATCTGTACCGGTATTTGCAGGAGCACAGGGAGGAGTATATTGATCTGTATGCCACTTACCGCCAGCAGATAGAGCAGTTTGTGGTGGAGCAGATCCAGAAAGGGCATATGAGCCGGGATCTGGCATTTTTATATCGTGAATTGTTGACGGAGGAGATGATTGGGGAGCAAACGGCAAAACAGCTTGGCCGCATGATTTTTGCCCATGAGATTCGTCTGTGCCATCCGGGTATCCGGAAAGTGGTGGTCTGTCAGCCGGGGAATCAGATGGAGACTCTCTATCCTGTGGCAGGCGGCAGAGCCTGGTTTGCCCTGTATGGCAGCGGCTGCCAGGTGCTGCTGGAGGATGAGGACGGGGGCAGGTATGTCCAGGAGACCCAGGGGCTTTCGAAGAGCCTTGAAAAGCTGATGGTGCCGGGGCGGCATATCGGAAAAGTGGCGGAGTGGGTGCAGGACAGCCCGGAACTGGATCTGTACCTGTATCACAGCCGTGAATTGCCGGAGGAACCTGGGGAGCAGCAGGAGGCCAGGTGGCTGCGGATCTGGAACTGCAGCGAGCTGGAGCCCTTGGTGCGCCGGGAGGCATGTCTGAAGCTGATGGACAGTTACTATGATACGGATCAGACCCAGAAGCTGGATGCCTTTCTGGCGGGTTTGTCCGGGGATCTGCTGGGGCGGCAGGAGCGGCAGGAGGCCGTGCGCTACATGGTGATCCGGGGCAGCTACGAACAGGCGTATGAATGGCTGGCCAATTATGGTCTGTATGAACTGGACAGCAGGGTGATGGTGGAACTGGTGGGTCAGGTGATTCAGAGGCGGGAGTACATTCTGGATGAACAGTTGCTTAAACTGGCTGAACTGATTTTTCAGGGAAAAAAATATGACGGCACAATCCTGCGGTATCTGTGCCTGTATTACCAGGGTTCATCCAGAGAGATGCGCAGTATCTGGAAGGCATCCCGCAGCTTTGATGTGGACTGCCGGGAACTCGGTGAGCGGCTGCTGCTGCAGATGCTGGTGACGGGGTGCTATTTGGGAGAACAGGAGGAAATATTTGCCCACTATGTGTCTCAGGGAGCCAGACCCGAGGTAGAGGATGCCTATTTGTTTCAAACAGCCCATGATTATTTTGTCAAGGGAAAAGAAATGCAGCAGGAGGTTTCCCGGGAGATTATGCGCATGCATCAGCGTCAGGAGCCTGTGCAGAAGGTGTGCAGGCTGGCCTTTGTAAAATTCTATGCGCAGCATCAGCAGGAGATCACGGAGGAAATCTGGCGCACTGCCAGGGATTTCATCTGTCAGCTGATGGAGGAAGGCATCAGGCTGAAGGATTTTCTGGCCTACAGGGGTATGGAGCGGGAGCTGGCGCCCATCATGGACAGGACTTTCATCGAGTATTATGGTCACCCGGACAGCGTGGTGCGGATCCACTACCTGTTGACGCAGAAAAACGGGGAGGAGGACCTCTATATCACGGAGGAGATGCGCCACGTGTACGGCGGCGTCTGCAGCAAGGAGTTCGTGCTGTTTTTCGGGGAGAGCCTGCAGTACTATATTATGGAGGAGCGGGGCAGGGTGGAGCAGCTGATGGAGAGCGGCGAACTGCAGAAGGACGATGCCGCTTTGCCGGAGCAGGACGGACGTTTTGCCCGGATCAACGATATGGCGGTGAGCAGGAGTCTGCAGGATTATGCTATGCTGGATCAGCAGATGGAGGAGTTCTACCGTGCGGAGTATTATAACAGACAGTTGTTTCGACTGAAGTGAGCGGCAATGTCCGCCTGCTCGGGCGGGACCGGGATAAAACCCGACTCCCCAAAAGACGGAATGGTTTGGCTTGGAGGTGCGGTATGCTGGGAGCGGCAAGTGACAAGATTATCATAGGTTACGACCTGGGGAATGTCTTTTCCCAGATCAGCTATTCCTATCTGTCCCAGGACAGCGAGGTGGCGACCTTGTCCTGTGTGGCGGGAGAGGAGCATTATAATATTCCTACTGTGCTGTGCAAGCGTCAAGGCACAGGCCAATGGTTCTTTGGCAGAGAGGCGCTGCGTTTTTCCCAGGAGTACCCCCAGGAGGCCATCCTGGTGGAGGGGCTTGTGGAATTGGCAGTGGCGGGGGAGCAGGTGCCGATAGACGGAGAAAACTATGAGCCGGTGGCGCTGCTCACCCTCTTTATGAAAAGGAGTCTGGGACTGTTATCCCTGGTGTCCGCCCCGGAGCGGATCGTGGCTATGATGATCACCAGCAGGAAATTGGACAGCCTGCTGATTCAGGTGCTGAACCAGACAGTGACGGGGCTGGGCCTGGGCTATACCAGGGTGTATTATCAGAGTTATGCGGAGAGCTTTTATGACTATATGCTCTACCAGCCCAGGGATTTGTGGACTTTCCAGACAGTGCTGTTTGACTACCGGGAAGATGGGATCTACAGTATGCGCATGGAGTGCAATAAGCGGACAACCCCGGTTGTAGCTTATGTCCATCAGTGGCTCTATCCCTTTTGCGGGGAAAGCTGCCTGCCGGATATAAGCGGCTTGGAGGGGGAAAGGCTGGCGCAGCTGGATCAGGATTTGCTGGCGGTGGTGCGTCAGGAATGTGAGAAGGGTACGGTGTCCGCAGTCTATCTCATCGGCGAGGGCTTTGCCGGGGAGTGGATGCCCCAGAGCCTGCAATACCTCTGTAAGGGCAGGCGCGTGTTCCAGGGGGTGAACCTGTACAGCAAGGGCGCGGTCTATTGTCTGCTGGACAAGCATTTTGGCAGCAAGGCGGGCAAGGAACATGTGTTTCTGGGAGGCGATAAATTAAAGTACAATATCGGTATGAAGGTGCGGCGCCAGGGGGAGGAATCCTATTATGCCCTGCTGGACGCAGGGGAAAACTGGTATGAATCAGAATACAGCTGCGAGTTTTATGTTCGAAAGCCTTCCTTTATCAGTTTGACCATCACGCCTCTGATCGCGGGAGGCGCGATGCTGGCGCCTCTTTCCCTGGGGGAACTGCCCCAGGAGGCGGAGACGGAGGAGGAGTTCGGGTATTGCGAATTTTCCAGAATCAGGATGAGGCTGTATCTGGAGGGGGAAAAACTGCTCTGTGCAGAGATGGAGGATATGGGCTTTGGAGAGATCCGTCCGGCTACACAGCTCACATGGAGGCAGCGGATTACCTGCGGAGACGGCAGGGCGGAGGAAACAGCGGTCTGTGTTCAGGGCGGGGCGGAGGTTATGGTCTGCGTGGGGGATTATGCCCAGGAGCCCTATGTGCTGCCCAAGCTGGGGGTGCGGGTATACTGCATGGAGGAGCTGTGTTATTGCCTGAAGGAGAATGCGTTTCTGCTGGATTATTCTGTCATGAACGATGAGCTTCTGGACTTTATCCGGAAGCGCTGTCAGCTGCCGGGACTGGCGCAGGCGCTGCAGCCCCTGGTGCGCAGGCAGGAGGCTTTCAGCGATTTTGTATCCCGGATTTTAACTTATGTGGGATTGTATGACTCGGAGACGGTTCTTCAGGTGGCGGAGACCCTGAAGGCGGGATCGGGACTGTCGGATTATGAGAAGCTGAAATTGCAGACGGATCACCTGGCGGAGCAAAAGCGCTATGAGGAGGCTTTGAAGTCCTATGATCGGCTGCTTGCGCGCATCCGGGAGAATCAGGAGATGGAGGTGCCTGCGCTGCAGGCGCTGACAGCGGACATTTTGCACAACAAAGGAGTGATCTATGCCAGGCAGATGCTTTATGGGCAGGCGGCAGAGTATTTTTACCAGGCGTGGAAGACCAGTGGAGAGCAGCCGGCTTATTTTGCGGATTACCTGGCGGCCAGAAGGATGCAGCTTCCGGAGCGGGATTATGTGGCTCTGGTGGCGGAGTGTCCGGAGCAGTATCGGGCCTCTCTGGAATTGGAGCGTTCTCTGGAGGTCACGGAGCAGACGTGGCGTGATACCCCGGAGTACAAGCGTCTGGTGCAGCTGCGGGCCCGCAGGGCCGAAGGGGAGTTTACGGAGTACTGCGAGGAAGCGGATCGGATTCTGCAGGCGTTAAAGAATGATTACCGCAAGCGGATCGGTGGAAAAAGGGTATCCAGAGAGAGTCTGGCGTAGATTGGAGCTGTGGGGGGAATACTGATAAACGCGCAGTATCACAGGCAAGCCTGTGATATGCAGGAAAGAGGTATGCTTTGAAGGTTCTAGATTTTTTTAAAAAGATATTTACTTCCAGAAGCAGGAGAAAGGCTCAGGAAGGGGAATGGGAGAAGCTGGTAAACGCCAGGGGAGGCGTTGATTTTGAGCAGGAGGAGGAGCGCACCCGGTATGTGACGGACTGTCTGGAGCAGATTGCGGAGGCATCCCAGGAACTGGAGATGCTTCAGGGAGAATACAACAGGGTGACGGCATATCTGACGGATCTGGAGGAACTGGAGGCATTGCCCGACCAGGAGAAGGAGACGCTGGAGATCACGGCCCGGAAACTGCAGAATATGGAAAGGGAGTATGAGAACTTTACCCGCCGCAAGAACCGGATGGATGACGCACTCTATTACCAGATGAAAAACCGGGAATCGGAGATGGAGGAAGGAATCGAAAAAATTCGCAAGACCGAACATTACGGTACGCTGGTAAAACAGGATATGCAGCGTCTGGAGGGGGAGCGGCTTGCCTACGAGTATCGTAAAAATGAGCTGCATGGCATCATGGAGAATCAGCGTGGTATGGCGGTGATCTTTTTGACAGCCCTGGTGATCTGTCTGATACTGCTGGCAGTGCTGCAGTTCGGTCTCCGGATGCAGACTCAGGTGGGCTATTTTATCGCTGTGCTGGCCGCGGCTTTGGCGCTGACGGTTCTGGCGGTGAAGCATATGGATGCGGATCGGGAGATGGATCGGGTGCTGCGTGACGCCAGAAGACTGGTCAAGCTCCAGAACAAGGTGAAGATCCGCTATGTGAACAACAAAAATCTGCTGGATTATTACTATATCAAGTATGATGTGGACAGCGGGAAAAAGCTGGAGAAGCTTTATAATCAGTACCTGGAGGAGAAGGAGCAGCGCAAGCAGTTTGCGGAGACGGAGGCCAGACGGGAATATTACCACAAGCAGCTGCTGAATCAGCTGGGGCATTATCATATCCAGTATCCGGAGCAGCTGTCGGGGAAGGTGTCCGTGATTCTGGATCACCGGGAGCAGGTGGAGCGGCGCCATGAACTGGTTCTGCGCAGGCAGTCCCTGCGCAAGCAGATGGATTACAATGCCACAGTGGCCGGGGAGGCGAAGCAGGAGATCAAGGATATTGTGGTGGCTTATCCACGCTACGCGCTGGAGATCTCGGAGATGGTGGACAGGTACGAGAGTGGGTACAGGAGATAATTTTGTCGCCGCAAGGGAGCGTCTCAGGTGGGGATCGGCATTTTTCTGCGGATATAGGATTGATTTCTGGCCGGCGCTGGGCTATACTGTTAAATGGTTAGGCAGAGAAACTTTAAACGGCGGATTCTCAGTCGGTATGGACGGCATGGGAATCTGCGGGACTTTAGATGAGGAGAAAAAGCATGAATACAGATGTATACCAGAGTCCGTTATCGGAGCGTTATGCCAGTAAGGAGATGCAGTACATTTTTTCCCAGGATATGAAATTTCGTACCTGGAGGAGGCTTTGGATTGCCTTGGCGGAGACGGAGAAGGAGCTGGGGCTGTCTCAGAACGGAAAACCTGTTATCACCCAGGAGCAGATCGATGAGCTGAAGGCCCATGCGGAGGATATCAATTATGAGGTGGCCAGGGCCAGGGAGAAGGAGGTGCGCCATGATGTGATGAGCCATGTGTACGCCTATGGGCAGCAGTGTCCCAAGGCGGCAGGGATTATCCACCTGGGAGCGACTTCCTGCTATGTGGGAGATAATACGGATATCATCGTTATGACGGAGGCTCTTAAGCTGGTGAAGAAGAAGCTGGTGAACGTGATGAAGGAACTGGCGGACTTTGCGGAGCAATATAAGGCTCAGCCCACTCTGGCATTCACGCATTTTCAGCCGGCGCAGCCCACCACTGTGGGCAAGCGCGCCACTCTGTGGCTGCAGGAGTTCTGTCTGGATCTGGAGGATTTGGAGCATGTGCTTTCCACTATGAAGCTGTTGGGATCCAAGGGCACCACGGGCACTCAGGCATCTTTTTTGGAGCTTTTTGACGGGGATCAGGAGACCATCGACAAGATTGATCCCATGATTGCCGCCAAGATGGGTTTTGCGGAGTGCTATCCGGTTTCGGGACAGACCTATTCCCGCAAGGTAGATACCCGTGTGGCCAATGTGCTGGCGGGCATTGCGGCCAGCGCACACAAGATGAGTAATGACATACGGCTGCTTCAGCACTTGAAAGAGGTGGAGGAGCCCTTTGAAAAGAGCCAAATAGGATCTTCCGCCATGGCTTATAAGCGCAATCCCATGAGGAGCGAGCGCATTGCGTCCCTGTCCAGATATGTGATGATTGACGCGCTGAATCCGGCCATTACCTCCGCCACCCAGTGGTTTGAGAGGACGCTGGATGACTCGGCTAACAAGAGATTGTCCATTCCGGAGGGATTCCTGGCCGTTGACGGAATCCTGGATCTATGTCTGAATGTGGTGGACGGGCTGGTGGTGTACCCCAAAGTCATCGAGAAGAGACTGCGCAGCGAATTGCCCTTTATGGCCACCGAAAATATCATGATGGATGCGGTGAAAAACGGCGGCAACCGCCAGGAGCTGCATGAGCGCATCCGGGAGTTATCCATGGAGGCGGGCCGCAATGTGAAGGCGGAGGGCCGGGAGAATAATCTGCTGGAGCTGATCGCCGCCGATCCTGCCTTTAACATGAGCCTGGAGGATTTGCAGAAGACTATGGATCCGGCGAAGTATGTGGGACGTTCCAGGGAGCAGGTGGATGCGTTTCTGGAGAAAGTGGTGTACCCGATTCTGGAGGCCAACAAGGAACTGCTGGGTGTGAAAGCGGTTATCAATGTATAAGGGTAAGGAGAATGAATTATGGGTGGTTTTTTTGGAGTAGCAGCCAAAGAGGATTGCGTATTTGATTTGTTTTTCGGGACAGACTACCATTCCCATCTGGGAACCAGACGTGCCGGTATGGCGGTTTA